>NZ_VSRL01000223.1 GCF_012184385.1 Lentzea indica | reverse complement strand
CGACGCCCGGTGCGCGCCTTGTGCTGGCGCCGGCCGTGGGCGGCTGAGCACGAGCCCGCAAGGGGTGCCGGCTGGGGTCCAGAGGACGCCGGGGACTCCGTCGTGGACGACGTCGCGTTCCGTGACGCCGTCGGTGGTCGTCGCAGAGGAGAAGCGCATGGTTGTTCGCCTTTCGGGATGGCTGCTGGAGCGCTCCCGTGACGACGCGCGTGAAGGCGTCAGGCCGATCGTGTGGAGGAGCGCCCACCTGGGTTCACCGCGTTGATGGGACTCACCTCCTCAGGCCGATCGCGTGCGGCGACCCTACCAAGCGGTGATCACCCCTGGCGCCGGAATTCGCCGCGACAGCGCGCGTGTGCCGCCGCTAGGTTGCGGTGTCATGCCTGATGTTGTGCAGACGCGCCATGGCGCGACGGTGCTGATGTGCGCCCCGGACGGTCCGCCGATCGCTGACGAGCAGTCCGCTGTGGACCTGATCGGCACGTTGTGGGGCCAGGACGTGCAGTGGCTGGTGCTGCCGGTGGCGCGGCTGACCGAGGACTTCTTCCGGTTGCGCACGCGGGTGGCGGGTGCGGTGGTGCAGAAGCTGCAGCAGTACGGGTTCCGTGTGGTGGTCGTCGGGGACATCGCCGGGCACGTGGCGGAGAGCACCGCGTTGCGCGACTTCGTCTACGAGTCGAACAAGGGCCGTCAGCTGTGGTTCGTCGCGGACGAGGCGGAGCTGGACGCGCGACTGAGTGCAGCCGCCTGACCACCGAACGCAGCCGCCTGATCACGGACACGGGTCTATTGCAAGTCAGTTGCAACAACTAGGCTCCTGGGCATGGACATCCGCCGCTCCCTGTCGAACCACGCCGGTCCGCGCCGGTCGCCGCACGAGGTTCTTCGTCGTCTCGCGGAGCGAATCACACCGGACGTCCAACCAGAGGATCCGGTGCGGGAGCTGGAGGAACGGGTCGCGGGCCTGCTGGGCAAGCAGAGGGCGTTGTTCTTCCCGTCGGGGACGATGGCGCAGCAGGCGGCACTGAGGGTGCACGCCGAGCGAACGAACAGGCACGCGTTCGCGGGGCATCCGCAGACGCATCTGCACGTGTGGGAGAACCAGGGTTACAGCGCGGTGCACGGTCTGCGGTTCCATCCGGTGGGTGACCGCCACGCTCTGCTGACCCTCGACGATCTGAAGGCCGTGCACGAGCCGCTCGCGGCGGTGGTGATCGAGCTGCCGCAGCGCGACATCGGCGGTCAGCTGCCGGCTTTCGAAGATCTCGCCGAGCAGACGCGGTGGGCGCGGCACAACGGCGTGGCCGCGCACTGTGATGGTGCGCGGATCTGGGAGGCGCAGACCGGCTACGACGCGACGCTGGCGGAGATCGCGGGTCTGTTCGACACGGTGTACGTGTCGCTCTACAAAGGACTGGAAGGCACGAGAGGCGCGGTGCTGGCCGGTGACGCGGAGATTATCGAGCACGCGGCGGTGTGGCGGCGCAGGCTGGGCGGGGCGATCGTGGACGCGTGGCCGCTGGCAGCGATCGCGTTGATGGGCATGGACGAGAACCTGCCGAGGATGGCGGAGTTCAAGAGCCACGCCCAGGCTCTCGCGAAGGCGATCAACGAGGACGGTTTCGCGCACACCACGCCGGAAGTGCCGGCCACTCCCCTGTTCCACGTTCATCTGCCGATGTCGCGCGACGATGCGCAACGGGCAGCGCAGAAGCTCCTCGACGACACGGGGATCAAGCTGTTCCTGTACGCGCGGTCGAACCCGGATCCCCGCACGTGCAGCATCGAGGTGAGCGTGGGGATCAACGCGCTGGAGTTCACGCCGCGGAAGGTCGCTGAGTTGATCAGAGGGCTACCATCGCGGCTGTGAGCCTGCCCGAACCCGTCCAACGCGCACTGGTCAGGGTTTCGCATTCGGTGCTGATCGACGTCGACGCGCTCGCGAGGGTGCGCGAGCGGTTCGACGACGAGCAGGCGGCCTCGCTGGCCGGCTATCTGCGCAGTGCGCAGTCGCCGAACACGGTGCGGGCGTACCGGTCGGACTGGATCGCGTGGGCGGGCTGGTGCCAGGCCGAGCAACGGCAGGCGTTGCCGGCGGATCCCCTTGATGTGGCGGTGTATCTGGCTGCCGCGGCGGACACGGTCAGGCCGGACGGGTCGCCGGCGTTCGGGGCGTCGACGCTGGAGCGCAAGTCTGCGGCGATCGCGGCGGTGCACGCTGCGAACGGGTTGCCGAGTCCGACGCGCAGTGATGTCGTGCGGCTGACGCTGCGCGGTATCCGCCGGAGCCGCAAGTCGCAGCCGAAGCGCAAACGGCCGGTGCTGCTCGACACCTTGGAGGCCCTTATGAACGAACGTCCCGCGGACGGGCCGGCGCGCGCGAGGGACGCTTTGCTGCTGCTGGTGGGTTTCGCCGGGGCGCTGCGGCGCAGTGAGCTCGCGCAGATCGAGTTCGAGGACGTTTCGGTGGACGTGGATCCGCGCACGCACGAGCCGTTGCTGCTGATCCGGCTGGGGACGACGAAGACCGATCAGACGGGCAAGCATCAGCAGTCGGTGGTGCTGCCGCGCGGGAGCCGTCGTCCGACGTGTCCGGTGTGCGCGTTCGCGGACTGGGCGGATGTGCTGGAGGGCAGGGACATCGCCGAGTCCGGGCTGCACCGCTGTCACGGCTATGACGGCACGCGGCGGCGGGGCGCGGTGTTCCCGGTGATCAACCGGCACGGCGGCATCGGCGGGAAGGCGATGTCGGGGCGTGCGGTGGCGGAGCTGGTGAAGCGCTACGCGCTCAAGGCGGGGCTGGATCCGGCGTTGTTCGGCGGGCATTCGCTGCGGGCCGGGTTCGCCACACAGGCGGCGCTGGGCGGGGCGAGCGACCGGGAGATCATGCGGCAGGGCCGGTGGACCAATCCGCGGACCGTGCACCGCTACATCCGGACCGCGAACCCGCTCGAGGACAACGCGGTCACCCGTCTGGGCCTGTGACTTTGTGACCCAGGTCTCAGGTCACGAGGTTAACTGTAAACAAGATCCCCTCCGGTAGGGCTGCACCATGCGGAGCAGCGGACTGGGCCGTCAGCAGGGTCGGCGCCGGAAGTTTCCGTTGTGTTTCCACGCTGGTTGAGCTGCTCTTTTGTTCCACCATTCGGGCAAAAGCCGATCTTCTGACCAGCGACGCGGCTCAATTCGTGAAGCAATCTCGCATTCTGGGAGTGGCCCTTCCTGTGCACTCAGAGCAATACGATCACCACGCCCGGTCATCGACGATGGCCGGGATGTTCCACGGTGTTCGATCCGGTCCCCTGTAACGCCGGAGCGATCACCCCCTGCACCGGAACAAGGAGCGTTCATGAAGCGCACAACCCTGGGCGTCACCACCGCCCTGATGTCCGCGGCGGCGCTGGCCGCCACGGGCACACTGGGGGCCAACGCGGCACCGCAGCCGGTGAACCCGTTGCTCGCGCAGTCAGAAGCTCTGCACGCGGCGGCCGAGCGGGCGGGGACGATCTCCTCCGCCCTCGGCCTGTCCGGCGGTGAGCGGCTCGTCCCGCGTGACGTCGTGCGCGACGCGGACGGCACGCACCACATCCGGTTCGACCGGACCCTCAACGGTCTGAAGGTCATCGGCGGCGACCTGGTCGTCGCGCAGAAGTCCGGCCAGGTCACCGGCGTCAGCAGGGCATCGCAGGCCGTCCTCGCCGGCCTCGACACCTCAGCGCCCTCCGTCGCCGCCGCCCCGGACGCCACGCTCGTGGTGTTCGCGCTCGACCGCGCGCCCGTGCTGGCCTGGGAAACGGTCCAGCACAGCGTCAAGGAAGACCAGACGCCCAGCGAGCTGCACACGTTCACCGACGCCAAGACCGGTGAGACCCTGCTCGCCTACGACGGCATCCACGTCGCGGAGGGCACCGGCCAGTCCACCTACAGCGGCACCGTCGACCTCAGCACGACCCAGTCGGGCTCGGCGTTCCAGCTCAAGGACCCGGCGCGCGGCGACCAGGCCGTCAACGACCTCAACAACGGCTCGGGCACCGGCACGTTGTTCACCGACGCCGACAACAGGTGGGGCAACGGCACCCACACCGACAAGGCCACCGCGGGTGTCGACGCCGCGTTCGGTGCCGCGAAGACGTGGGACTACTACAAGAACGTCCACGGCCGCAGCGGCATCAAGAACAACGGTGTGGGCGCGCTGAGCAAGGTCCACTACGGCAACGCCTACGTCAACGCCTTCTGGTCGGACTCCTGCTTCTGCATGACCTACGGCGACGGCGCGCAGAACCGCAACCCGCTGACCTCGATCGACGTCGCGGCGCACGAGATGTCGCACGGCGTCACGTCGGCGACCGCGGGCCTGGTCTACTCCGGTGAGTCCGGCGGCCTCAACGAGGCCACCAGCGACATCTTCGGCTCGACCACGGAGTTCCACGCGGGCAACGCCTCCGACGCCGGCGACTACCTGATCGGCGAGAAGATCAACATCCGGGGCGACGGCAAGCCGTTGCGCTACATGGACAAGCCCTCCAAGGACGGCCGCAGCCTCGACTTCTGGTCGGCCAACGCTGGAAACGTCGACGTGCACTACTCCTCCGGCATCGCCAACCACTTCTTCTACCTGCTGTCCGAGGGCAGCGGCCAGAAGACGATCAACGGCGTCGCCTACGACTCCCCCACCTACGACAACCAGCCCGTCACCGGCATCGGCCGCGACAAGGCCGAGAAGATCTGGTACCGCGCGCTGACCACCAAGTTCACCTCCAGCACCAAGTACGCCGCCGCCCGCACCGGCACCCTCGCCGCCGCGGCCGACCTCTACGGCGCCTCGTCCGCCGAGCACGCGGCGGTCGACCGGGCCTGGGCCGCGGTGAACGTCAAGTAGGACCCGCCACACACAGGACCGGGGCCCGGACCGACCCCCTGCACGGTCCGGGCCCTGCATTTTCGTTACGCACTCTCCGAGTTCGACCGATCAGGGCTCCAGGTCGGTGGCCGCCAGGAACGAGCCGTCCATGTAGAACGGCACCGACTGGTGCTCGTGCGTGACCAGCCACCGCCCCTCGCGTCGCTGCAGCCCCACGGTCGTGCGCATCCACATCGAGAACCCCTCCGGGTAACCGACCGGTACCGCCGCCATCCGCGCCAGCCCGTGCACGAACGCCACGTCACCGGACACGGCGATCTCCAGGTCGCGGTGCTCGATCGTGATGGGACCGGTGAAGCCCGCCATCCAGCCCGCGAGCGCGTCGGGGTCGCGGGCGTCCAGGCCGGTGTTGCGCAGCGGCGGTGCCAGGGTGAACGTCACCGCGTCGTCGGCGTAGCGGGCCACGATCCGCTCCGGCGACCGCAGGCGCATGCCTTCCTCGAACTCGGTGAACAAAGCGCGGATCGCGGTCTCGTCGTGCACCAGCGTGCTCGTCATCTCGAAAACCTCCATCAAGTCGGCTGACACACCGATGTCGAGACACAGCCCGCGGTCTCGACATGACGGTGAGAAGATTTTTTCGCCAGCCGACGAGTGGAGGCCGGAAGTGAAGTACCTGATCCTGATCTACAGCAACCCGAAGTCGCGAGCCGCGTGGGAGAAGCTGACCGACGAGCAGCAGATGCAGTTCGGCCAGGCGCACTACGACCTCTCCGACAAGCTGCGCGCGTCCGGAGAGCTGATCGTCAGCGAAGGCCTCCCCGGGCCGGACACCGGCAAGGGCGTGAGCATCCGCGACGGCGAGGTCGTCGTCACCGACGGCCCGTTCGCAGAGGCCAAGGAGTACCTGGCCGGGTTCTACCTGGTCGAAGCGGACACGATCGACCAGGTCATCGCGCACGCGGCCACGTTGCCCGACGCGCACAACGACGGCATCGAGATCCGCCCGGTCTGGGACATGTCGATGCTGGACGACATGTGAGCGGTGAGCCGGAGGTCGAAGGCCTGCTGCGTGAGCTCGCGCCGCAGGTCCTCGGCGTGCTCGTCCGCCGGCACGGGCAGTTCGACGTGTGCGAGGACGCCGTGCAGGAAGCCCTGCTCGGCGCCGCCCAGCAGTGGCCCGTCGACGGCGTGCCGGACAACCCGAAGGGCTGGCTCATCACCGCGGCCAGCCGCAGATGGATCGAGCAGTACCGTTCGGACACCGCACGCCGTCAGCGCGAGGAGAAGGCCGTCGCGCTGACACCTCCCCCACCGGATCCGGCGCCGGCCCAGGACGACACGCTCACACTCCTCGCGTTGTGCTGCCACGAAAGCCTCACGACGGCCTCGCAGATCGCCCTCACCCTGCGCGCGGTCGGCGGCCTGACGACGGCGGAGATCGCACGCGCGTTCCTGGTGCCGGAAGCGACCGTGGCGCAACGGATCAGCCGCGCCAAACAGAAGATCAAGCAGTCAGGGGCCAAGTTCCGGGCGCCGCGGGACCTCACCGCCGTCCTGCACGTGCTGTACCTGATCTTCACCGAAGGCTCGACCGCGAGCTCCGGCGACGACCTGGTGCGCGTCGACCTCACCGCGGAGGCCATCCGCCTGACCCGCCAGCTGCACAGACGCAGGCCCGACGACGGCGAGCTCACCGGGCTGCTGGCGCTGATGCTGCTCACCGACGCCCGCCGCCCCGCCCGCACCGACGACCAGGGCGCGCTCATCCCACTGGCCGAACAGGACCGCACCAAGTGGGACCCCGACGCCATCGCCGAAGGCACCCAACTGATCAGCAACGCGCTCAAGACCGCGAAGATCGGCCCGTACCAGCTGCAGGCGGCGATCGCGGCCGTGCACGCGGACGCCAAGACCGCCCAGGACACCGACTGGCGCGAGATTCTGGGCCTCTACGAACTGCTCACCGTCACCGCACCCGGCCCGATGGTGGCGCTGAACCGCATCGTCGCCGTCGCAATGGTCCACGGCCCGGAACAAGCACTCGAGGAACTGTCCACACTCGACTTGAACCACTACCGCGTGCACGCCGTCAAAGCACATCTCCTTGACCTGCAAGGAAACCACGACGCAGCACGGGACGAGTACGAGAAGGCAGCGAAGCTGACCCTGAGCGTGCCGGAGCAGCGCTACCTCAGGTCCCGGTCGCGCCGCCCACGGTAGCGTCCGACGACGGCTCCTCCTGCGGCGGCGCCTTGGGCACCACACCCGTCAGATCCCCGCCGTTGTCGTTGACCCGCAACACGAACGGCCGCGTCTGCGTGTACTGCACCACCGACACCGAACACGGGTCGACGACGATCCGCTGAAACCCGTCCAGATGCACACCGAGAGCGTCCGCGAGCACAGCCTTGATCACATCACCATGCGAACACAGCACCCACACCGCACCCGGACCGTGCTCCTCGGTGATACGGGCGTCATGCGCACGCACGGCCGCGACAGCGCGGGCTTGCACATGCGCAAGCCCCTCACCCTCAGGGAAAACAGCGGCGGACGGATGCTGCTGCACGACCGCCCACAGCGGCTCGTCGAACAGGTCCTTCAACGCCTTGCCGGTCCACGCGCCGTAGTCCACTTCGGACACGTCCGGCTCCGCCACCGCCGCCAGCGAACGATCCGCCAGCAACGGCGCCAGCGTCTCCTCGCACCGCTGCAGAGGAGACGACACCACCGCGCTCACCGGAATGTCCTTCAACCGATCGACGAGCGCCTTGGCCTGAGCTTGCCCGCGTTCGTCCAAACCCACACCCAACGACCTCCCGGCGAGCACACCGGAACCGTTGGCGGTCGAACGCGCATGTCGAAGCAGGATCACCGTGGCCACGACATCCACCTTAGATCGGCTGCAACAACCCCATCGACAGCAGCCCCATCAGCACGAGGCCCAGCATCAGCCGGTACCACACGAACGCCGAATAGGAATGCTTCGAAACGTACTTCAACAGCCACGCGATCGTCGCGTAACCCACCACGAACGAGATCAGCGTCGCCACGATCATCTGCGGAATCGACGCCTGCACACCCTCACCGGTGCGCTCCAGCACGTCCGGAATGGAGAACAACCCAGCACCGAACACCGCCGGAATCGCCAGCAGGAACGAGTACCGCGCCGCCGCCTCACGCGTCAGACCCAGGAACAGACCCGCCGTCAGCGTCCCACCCGAACGAGACACGCCGGGGATGAGCGCCAGCGCCTGCGCCAGACCCATCCCGACCGCGTCCTTCATCCGCAGCTCGTCACGCTGATGCTTGGCCAGATGATCCGCCAACCCGAGCAGCAGACCGAACACCACCAGCATCGTCGCGGTGATCCACAGATTCCGCGCCGACGTCCGGATCTCGTCCTTGAGCAGATAACCCAGAACCGAGATCGGCACCGAACCGATGATCACGTACCAGGCGAGCCGGTAGTCCTTCTCCTTGCGCGCCGCCGAACTGAACAAACCGCGGAACCAGGCAGCGACGAACCGCCCGATGTCCTTGGCGAAGTAGATCAGCACCGCCACCTCGGTACCCAGCTGGATGACCGCGGTGAACGAAGCGCCCGCGTCGTTGCCGAAGAACAGCGTCGACGTGATGCGCAGGTGCGCACTGCTGGAAATCGGCAGGAATTCCGTCAGTCCTTGGACCAGTCCGAGGACCAGAGCCTGCAACCAGCTCAACTACCCACTCCTGCCAGATCCAAAGCCTCGGCCGCGGTGCGAAGGCCCGCGATCCCCTGCTCGAGATCTTGCAGCATCGGCGAAACGGACAGCGTGGTGACCCCCGCGCCAGCGAGAGCCTTCATCTTGTCTGCTATGCGCTCCTTCGGGCCCAGCAACGACGTCGCGTCCAGGAACTCCAGCGGAATCGCCGCCATCGCACCGGTGTAGTCACGCGCCAGGTACTTCTCCTGGATCTCCTCGGCCTGAGCCGGGAACCCCATGCGGACCATCAGGTTGTTGTAGAAGTTCTGCTTGCGCGACCCCATGCCACCGACGTACAGCGCGGCGTACGCACGAACGGGGTCAGCACAGGCCTTCCAGTCCTCACCCACGATCAACGGCGCCGTCGGCACGACGTCGAAGCCGTCCATCGTCAGACCGGCCTTCTCCCGCCCGGCCTTCACCGACGCGATCGAGTCAGCCGAGTGCTCCGGCGAGAAGAACACCGCGAGCCACCCGTCCGCGATCTCACCCGTCAGCTCCAGGTTCTTCGGACCCACCGCCGCGAGGTAGATCGGAATCCGGTCGCGGACGGGGTGCACCGTCAGCTGCAACGCCTTGCCAGGACCATCAGGCAACGGCAGCGTGTAGTGCTCACCCTCATAACGCAGCTTCTCGCGGCTCAGCGCCTTCTTCACGATCTCGACGTACTCACGCGTGCGCGCAAGCGGCTTGTCGAACCGCACACCGTGCCAGCCCTCCGACACCTGCGGACCCGAAACGCCGAGACCCATGCGGAACCGGCCACCCGACAAGGTGTCCAGCGTCGCCCCGGTCATCGCCGCCATCGCCGGCGTCCGCGCCGGAATCTGGAAGATCGCGCTACCGACGTCGATGCGTTCGGTCTGCGCGGCCACCCACGCGAGCACCGTCGGCGCGTCGGAACCGTAGGCCTCCGCGGCCCACACCACCGAAAAGCCGAGGCGGTCGGCCTCTTTGGCCAGCTCAAGGTTCGCGGCGTCGTTGCCGGCGCCCCAGTATCCGAGGTTCAGTCCGAGCTTCACGAGCCGAGACCCTACCGGCCAGTAACACCGATTGCCAGGCCCAGCCGATGATCACCCCTTAGCATCGCGCACGTGGAACAGCGATACCTCGGCCGCAGCGGCCTCCGCGTGTCCAGGACGGCACTGGGCACGATGACGTGGGGCCGCGACACCGACGCGGACGAGGCCGCCACCCAGCTCATGGCCTTCGCCGACGCCGGCGGCACCCTCATCGACACCGCCGACGTCTACACCGAAGGCGAAGCCGAACGCATCCTCGGCGGGCTCCTGGGCGAAGTCGTCCCCCGCGAAGAACTCGTCATCGCCACCAAAGCCGTCGCCCGCCGCACCGAGGGACCGTTCGGCGGCGGAGCCTCCCGGGGCGCCTTGCTGAACGCGCTGGACGGATCTCTGCGACGAATCGGCGTCGACCACATCGACCTGTGGCAGCTGCACGCCTGGGACGCGAACGTGCCGGTCGAAGAGACACTCTCCGCGCTCGACCAGGCGATTTTCGCTGGAAAGGTCCTGTACGCGGGCGTCTCCAACTACAGCGGCTGGCAACTCGCGACGGCCGTCCTCACCCCTTCCTCGTTCCCACTGATCTCCACCCAGGTCGAATACTCGCTCCTGGAGCGCGGGATCGAACGCGAAGTCGCGCCCGCCGCCTTGCACCACGGGCTCGGACTGCTGCCGTGGGCGCCGCTCGGCCGTGGCGTGCTGACCGGCAAGTACCGCAACGGGACGCCACCTGACTCTCGCGGCGCATCGGCGCACTTCGCGGGATACGTCGAGCAACACCGCAACGAGCGTGCGGCCCGCATCGTGCAGGCCGTCGCGACCGCCGCTGACGGGCTTGGCACCTCGCCGTTGTGCGTCGCGCTGGCTTGGGTGCGGGATCGGCCCGGGGTTGTCGCTCCGGTGGTGGGCGCGCGTGACACCAACCAGCTGATCGCGTCGTTGGAGACCGAGCAGCTCACGTTGCCGCCGGCGATCCGGGCGGCGTTGGACGACGTCAGCGCCATCGAACTGGGCTATCCCGAACGCCCGATGCCCTGACCTGGGCAAATGCGCCCCGGCGGACAGTGTCATCATCCGAACCGCGATCGCCCGGCAAGCCCTCGTGTCGTCGGGGCTTTTTATGACTTGAGTTTGGGCAGGGTGGTGAGATTTGAGAAGTAGTGTTTTTAGTCCACACTGAAGCAATAGAACTAGATAACAGGAGCGGCCGAACGGGTTTCACCCGACCCCTTGCGTGACCTTCGACCGAACGTCGTGGATCCTGGAAGGCCACGACGTATCTCAGGAGGACCCGATCTTGCGCCGGCTCGCTGCTCTGATCTTGACCACCGCCACGCTGGCAGCGTGCGGCCAGAGCCAGGGGTCGAACGATCCGCTGCAGGTCGCGGCGACCCTCGAGGCCGCCAAACCGGCCCACTCCCCCGCCCAGACCGGCACGGTGCCCGGCGACGTCACGCCAGGCGGCCAGTTCACAGAGGGCGGCACCACGCTGAAGTTCCAGGTCAACGGCCGCAACGTCGAGCTCGACCGGCTGCGCAGCGCGGTGTTCGAGATGACCACCGACGACAAGGGCACCGAAGTCAGGCGCCGGCATCAGAGCGGGCGACGGCGCCACCAACGGTGTGCCGGACCGATTCGGCCGGCTGCTCGTCGTCGACAGCCGCGGCGGGGAGTTCATCGCGTTCTCGATCAACCCGCTGATCATGCGCCAGCGCTACCCCGTTCCGGGCACGCCCTACGGCATCGCCTACGACGCCAAGCGCGACATCGCGTGGATCACGCTCACCGAGCGCAACGAGGTCGTCGGACTCAACGTCGCCGGTGGCGAACCGACCGAGAAACACCGGTTCCCCACCGTGCGTCAACCCAACACGGTCAGCGTCGACCAGGAGACCGGACGCGTCACGGTCACGTCCGGCGACAACGGAGGGATACAGGTGATCTCGCCATGAACGAAGGGGTGATCGACGGGGACTGGGAGTACCGGCCGCTGCGTCTGCCGCCCGGCATCTCCCGCCGCACCGCGACCACGCAGTTGGCCATCCACGCCGAGTTCGCGGGCTGGGAACTGTCCCGCACGCTGCTCTACGGCGACGGCTCCCGCAAAGTCTGGCTGCGCCGAAAGCGTCAGCCCGCGCTGTTGCCAGGCCTCATCACCTGACGACGACCCCGGAGCCGAACGCGGAAGGGCTCGCCTCGCACTCCGCGATGAAGTCCGCCGGAAAGCCCCGCTCGAACGGGGCCGCCGCCTCCAGGCGCGCGACCGCTTCCGGCGGCAGCACCACCTCGCCGAGACAGTCGGCGACCTGCTCCGGCGTCCGCGCGGCCCACCAACGGCAGCACACCGGACGACCGCACCCACGCCAGCGCCACCTGGGCCGGCGTCGCACCCAGCTCCTCCGCGACCGCCCGCACGGCCCACGCCGCACCTTCCTCCCGCTCTGTGAGCCGGCCTGCCCGCTGCGTGCCTCCTGACAGCTTCCCCGCGGCCAACGGCGCCCACGCCGCCACGGTCATCCCCAACGCCGACGCCATCGGCAGCAACTCCCGCTCGACGTCACGCCGCAGCAGGTTGTACGGCACCTGCAAACCCGAGAACGGCGTCCAGTCCCGCCACTCCGCCAGCGTGTTCGCCCGAGCCACGAACCACGCCGGAGCGTCCGACACCCCGACGTAGAGCACCTTCCCCGCCCGCACCACGTCGTCCAGCGCCCGCATCGTCTCCTCGGCCGGCGTGTGGCGGTCCCACAGATGCACCCACAGCACGTCCACGTAGTCCGTGCGCAAGCGCCGAAGCGACTGCTCCAGCGACAGCACCAGGTTCTTGCGGTGGTTCCCACCCGCGTTCGGATCCTGCACATCCCGCGACAACGTGTACTTCGTCGCCACCACGAACCGGTCGCGCCGATGCATCACCGCACCGAGAACCTCCTCGCTCTCCCCGTACGCCGAGGCCGTGTCCAGGAAGTTGCCGCCGGCGTCGGCGTAGACGTCGAGCACCCGCCGTGCGACGTCCTCCGAGCGCAACGTCATGGTGCCCAGCAACAACTCGGAGACGCGCAGGCCAGTACGGCCGAACAGTCGGTATCGCATGATCCACAGCATCGCCGCGGACACGAACTTCAGGGAGACCCGCTCAGGGCCCCTCTAAACTCGGCGATCATGGCCGACAACGCACTGGGCCGGTTCCTGCGCGCCCGCCGCGAAGCGACCACACCACCGGACAACGAGCGCAGACGCACCCCGGGGCTGCGCCGTGGCGAGCTCGCCGACCGCGCCGGCATCAGCGTCGAGTACCTCACCCGCCTCGAACGCGGCACCGACCGCTCCCCCTCCGGCCAGGTCCTCGCCGCCCTCGCCGACGCGCTCGACCTCACCGCGGACGAACGCATCCACCTGTACCGCCTCATCAAGGCGGACAACACCTGCGCCCCTCCCCCGCCACCGCCGCTGCGACCGACCGTCCTCGCCACGCTCGACGCTCTCGAACCGACCGCGGCCTGTGTGCTCAACCCAGCAGGCGACGTCCTGGCGTGCACCGAGACGTTCCGCACGATCTCGGGCCTCAACGACGAGCCGAACCTCGTCCGCTTCGCGTTCAGCCCCGAAGCCAGAGCCCACTACCCCGACTGGGACACGATCGCGAACGACCGCGCGGCTGCCCTCCGAGCAGCAGCCGACCTCGGCGACCACGCGGCCACCGTGCTCGCGTTCGAACTCTCCATCACCGCCGGTGCGGCCTTCACCGACCGCTACGACGCCGCCGCGTCCCTGCCTCCCACCACCGGCACCGAACGCTGGGGCCGGCACGTTGTGGCGTTTGAGACGCTGTATCTGCCGGGAGAAGGCGAGCATCGGTTGGTGATCTTTTTTAGTCAACACTGAAGCTATAGAGCGTGACGAGCCGAGCATGGATGAAAGAATCTCCGTCATGCCTCGCCCGGAAAGACCGCTCGACCCGTTCGCCGGGCCTGTTGAACAGTTCGCGTTCGACCTCCGCAAGCTCCGCGAGAAGGCCGGCTCCCCCGGCTACCGCGAGCTCGGCAGGCTCAGCCACTACTCCGCCAGCACCCTCGCCGACGCCGCCCGCGGCCAGCGGCTGCCGAGCCTGGCCGTGGCGCTCGCGTTCGTCCGGGCCTGCGGCGGCGACGAGGAGACGTGGGAACGGCGCTGGCGCGAGATCGGTGAGACGGACACCGAAGAGCCGGCCGCGGACTCCCCCTACGTGGGCCTCAAGGCGTTCACCGAGCACGACGCCGACCGCTTCTTCGGGCGCGAGCGGCTCGTGGGCAAACTGCTGGGCAAGCTCGAGCACCACGACACCGTGCTGGTCGTCGGCGCGTCCGGGTCAGGCAAGTCCTCGCTGCTGCGGGCAGGCCTGCTCGCACGCCAGGACGGCGAGCTGATCACCCCGAGCACCCACCCCTCACTCCCCCGCACCGACGGCCTGCTGGTCGTCGACCAGTTCGAGGAGATCTTCTCGCTGCCCCACCGCGACGAGTTCATCGCCGCGCTGACCGGACGCGACCACAAGACCGTCATCGGCATGCGCGCCGACTTCTACGGCCACTGCGCCCGTTACCCCGAGCTCGTCAGCGCCGTCGAGAACGCCCAGGTGCTGGTCGGCCCGATGACCACGGACGAACTGCGCAAGGCCATCACCCAGCCCGCCGTCGTCGTCGGCTGCGCCCTTGAGACAGGACTCGTCGCCCGGCTCATCGCGGACGCCACCGGCGAACCAGGTGTGCTCCCCCACGTCAGCCACGCGCTGCTCGAGACGTGGCAACGCAAGCGCGGCAACACCCTCACGCTCACCAGCTACCACGAGAGCGGCGGCATCGCCCGCGCCATCGCGAACACGGCCGAGAACGCCTACACCGGGCTGGACGAGCAGCAGCGAACCCAGGCCCGCCAGGTGTTCCTGCGCCTGGTCACCCCCGGCGTCGGCACCGAGGACACCAAGCGCCGCGTCAAGCGCTCCGAGCTCGCGGCGGACGAGGTCGTCGAACACCTCGCGAACGCACGCATTCTCACCGTCGACGACGACAGCGTCGAGATCAGCCACGAAGCCGTCATCCGCGGCTGGCCACGGCTCAAGGACTGGCTCGCCGAGGCACGCGACGACCTGCGCGTGCACCGCCGGCTCACCGCCGCGG
>NZ_VSRL01000222.1 GCF_012184385.1 Lentzea indica | reverse complement strand
GACGTCTCACGAGTGCGCACCGGCACCGCACCCCGCACCATGGCCAGCCTGCGCAACCTCGCCATCAACGCACTACGCCTCGCCGGCCACACCAGCATCGCCACCGGACTCCGCCACACCAGCCGAGACTTCACCCGACCACTCACACTCCTCGGAATCCACCCCTGACCAGCACCGACACGACTTTGCCGGAACCCTGGGGCTCCGCCCCAGACCCCGCCAATCTGATCAAAGACCTGTCCAGCGCCGCCTGCGGGTTGATGGCACGCCGGTTGCTTTTGGCGGCTTGCTGTTGAGTAGGTGGTGCTGTTGGTGTGGGGTGGTCCCGTCACGAGTCGCACTCGAAGGCAGCCACACCCAGGGAGGAGGGTCAAGTCGACGAAAAGCGTGTCGACTTGACCCTCCTCCCTGTGCGCGGCAAAGGCATCGGCACGACTCGTGACGGGACCACCCCACCCGCGTTGTGTGTGAAAGCGTGCTCGGCTGCGCCATCGCGGTCTGCTCGGCTTCGCCTTCGCGGTTGGCTCGGCTTCGCCATCGCGTGCGGTGATTTGGCGTGCCCGCCAGTGCTTGGTGTGGTGGACTCCTGAGTATGTCGGAGTTTCCTCGCACCATTGGGAAGGTCGCGGATCGCGAGTTGACTGCTCACGGGTACACGACGTTCGACTCGCTGACCAAGGTTTCGGCCAAGGAGCTGCTGAAGATCCACGGCGTTGGGCCGAAGGCGATCAGGATCCTCGGGGAGGAGTTGGCGGCGCAGGGCAAGGCCTACGCCGCCGACTAGCTCGCGGGGTTAGACGCCCATCGGGTGCCAGACCGTCTTCGTCTCCAGGTAGGCGCGGATCCGCGACAGGTCTGGGACCTGAGCGAAGTCTTCGCTGGCCTTGTTGCGCAGCACGCGCTTCACCGTTCCGGCGGCACTGCGTTCCAGTTCGGTGCGCAGTGACTCGGGGGCGCCGGTGAGGTCTAGGGCGTTCACGTCGCCGTGCGACGCCAGCCACGGTGCGATCTCTGCGGTGCGGCCGGTGATGATGTTGACTACGCCACCCGGCACGTCCGAGGTCGCTAGAACCTCGGACAGGGTGATCGCGGGCAGTGGGCGGTCCTGCGAGGTGATGACCACGCAGGTGTTGCCGCTGGCGATCACCGGTGCGATCACGGACACCAGGCCCAGCAACGAGGATTGCTGGGGTGCGAGCACGGCCACGACGCCGGTCGGTTCTGGGGTGGAGAAGGAGAAGTACGGGCCTGCTACCGGGTTCGAGGAGCCCAGTACGGCCGTGATCTTGTCCGTCCAGCCCGCGTACCAGACCCAGCGGTCGATCGCGGTGTCCACTAGGGACTGTGCCTTCTTCAGGGGTACGCCTTCGGAGGCTGCCACCTCGGTGATGAACTGCTCGCGGCGGCCCTCCAGGACCTCGGCCACTCGGTACAGGACCTGGCCTCGGTTGTAGGCCGTGGCGCCGGACCAGCTCGCGAAGGCCTTGCGGGCTGCGGCTACGGCGTCGCGGGCGTCCTTGCGGGAGCCTTGGGCCGCGTTCGCGAGGAAGGTGCCCTTTGCGTCGGTCACCGGGTAGCTGCGGCCCGACTCGGAGCGTGGGAAGGCGCCGCCGATGTAGAGCTTGTAGGTCTTTGCGACCGAGATTCGATCAGACATCGAGGTAGGCCTCCAGACCGGTGCGGCCGCCCTCACGACCGAAGCCCGACTCCTGGTATCCGCCGAACGGGGCGGTCGGGTCGAAGCGGTTGAACGTGTTGGACCACACCACTCCGGCGCGCATGCGTTGTGCCATCCAGAGAATGCGTGAGCCCTTTTCCGTCCACACGCCGGCGGACAGGCCGTACGGCGTGTTGTTCGCCTTGGCCACGGCCTCTTCCGGGGTGCGGAAGGTCAGGACGGAGAGGACTGGGCCGAAGATCTCCTCGCGGGCGATTCGCATCGCCTGCGACACGTTGGAGAACACGGTCGGGGCGAAGAAGAAACCCTTGTCCGGCAACGGGCAGGAGGACGTCCAGCGCTGCGCGCCCTCGGCTTCGCCCGACTCGGTCAGCTCCTTGATCTTGGTGAGCTGCTCGCGCGAGTTGATCGCGCCGACGTCGGTGTTCTTGTCCAGCGGGTCGCCCACGCGCAGGGTGCTGACTCGTGCGTGCAGCTTCTCCAGCAGTTCGTCGGCGATGGATTCCTGCACCAGCAAACGGCTTCCTGCGCAGCAGACGTGGCCCTGGTTGAAGAAGATGCCGTTGACGATGCCTTCGACGGCCTGGTCGAGCGGGGCGTCGTCGAACACGACGTTCGCCGCCTTGCCGCCCAGTTCCAGCGTGAGCTTCTTCGACGTGCCCGCGAGCTGGCGCTGAATGATCTTGCCGACCTCGGTCGAGCCGGTGAACGCCACCTTGTTGACGTCGCCGTGCTCGACGAGCGTGGCACCCACGTCACCGGCGCCGGGGATGATGTTCACGACGCCCGGTGGCAGGTCGCACTGCTGGATGATGTCGGCCAGCACCAGTGCGGTCAGCGGCGTGGTCTCGGCCGGCTTCAGCACGACGGTGTTGCCGCACGCCAGTGCGGGCGCGATCTTCCACGCGGCCATCAGCAGCGGGAAGTTCCACGGGATCACCTGTCCCGCGACGCCGAGCGGCTTCGGGTCGGGGCCGTAACCCGCGTAGGAGAGCTTGTCTGCCCAGCCCGCGTGGTAGAAGAAGTGTGCGGCGGCCGTCGGTACGTCGACGTCGCGCGACTCCTTGATCGGCTTGCCGTTGTCGAGCGACTCCAGCACGGCGAGCTCGCGCCCGCGCTCCTGGATCTGCCGCGCGATGCGGTAGATGTACTTGGCCCGCTCGGAGCCGGGCATCTTCGACCACACGCGGTCGTAGGCCTTGCGCGCCGCCTTGACGGCGGTGTCCACATCGGACTGGCTGGCCGTCGAGACCTCCGCGAGCACCTCTTCGGTGGCCGGGTTGATGGTCTTGAGCGGCTCACCGGTGCCCTCGACGAACTTGCCGTCGACGAACATCCGGTAGTTCGGCTTGAGGTTCGCGATGTCCCGCGACTCTGGCGCGGGGGCGTATTCCCACATGTCTTCAGTCCACCGTCACGTAGTCCGGGCCGCTGTAGTGGCCGTCCAACTGGGTCCGCCGCTGCATGAGCAGGTCGTTCAGCAACGTCGACGCGCCGAACCGGAAGAGGTGCGGGTCGAGCCACTCCGGCCCGGCCACCTCGTGCACGGCCACCAGGTACTTGATCGCGTCCTTGGTGTTGCGGATGCCACCGGCGGGCTTGACCCCGCGCAGCTCACCCGTCTGCGTCTTCCAGTCCCTGACCGCCTGCAGCATCACGTGCGTCACCGGCAACGTCGCCGCCGGCTGCACCTTGCCGGTCGAGGTCTTGATGAAGTCGCCGCCGGCCAGGAGCGCGAGCCACGACGCGCGGCGCACGTTGTCGTACGTCACGAGCTCGCCGGTCTCGAGGATGACCTTGAGGTGCGCGTTCCCGCACGCCTCCTTGATCTTGACGATCTCCTCGAACACCTGCCCGTACCGGCCGGAGAGGAACGCGCCGCGGTCGATCACCATGTCGACCTCGGCTGCGCCCTGCTCGACGGCGAACCTGGTGTCGGCCAGCTTGATGTCCATCGTGCTGCGCCCACTGGGAAACGCCGTCGCGACGCTGGCGACGTTGATGCCGGTGCCCTTGAGCTCATCGGCCGCCGTCTTGACCATGTCCGGGTACACGCACACGGCCGCGACCTGCGGTACGTCCGGCCGCTCGGGGTCGGGCCGCTTCGCCTTGGCGGCCAGGCCGCGCACCTTGCCGTGCGTGTCAGCGCCTTCCAGCGTGGTCAGGTCGACCATGCTGATCGCCAGGTCGATGGCGTGCAGCTTGGAGGCCTTCTTGATGCTCCGCGTGCCGAGGCCCGCGGCTCGTTGCTCGACGCCGACCTGGTCGACGCCGGGGAGCCCGTGGAGGAACCGCCGCAGCGACGATTCGTCGCGCACGGCGTCAGCCAGGGCCGACGGCAATGTCGTTGGAGCAGCCATGCCTGCGAGTCTAAGCGGAATGGGACGCCCGTCCTAAGTGAGGCGATCTGCGCAGGTCAGCCCGGTTGAGCGGCACCGTTCGCTCGTCGATCTCCGGTGCGTTCTGCGCGGCACTGCCGGTCCGCTTGAGCTTCTGCCAAGGCAGCACGGCCCCGGCCAGTGCGGTGATCACCGACTGGATGACGACCAGGTACATGAGCTGCCGGTAGACGATCGGTTGCAGCGCGACGGCCCACAGCGGCCGCAGCCGTTCGCCGTCGAGCCGGAACGCGATCACGGCGGGGATCAGCTGCAGCGCCAGGAACCCGAGCCAGGCGAGCGCGCCCGCGGCCGGGTCGGTCCACAGGCTCAGCACCGCGAACACGTCGATCGCGGGCGCCAGCACCGGCAGCGCCACCTGGTACAGGAAGAGGTACGGCAGCGCGCGGCGGCCGAGCTTGCCGCCCATGCCGCGTTCGAAGATCGCGCCGCGGTGCTTCCACATCGCCTGCAACGTGCCGTAGCACCAGCGATAACGCTGCCGCCACAGCTGGCCGAGGCTCGCGGGAGCCTCGGTCCACGCCCGCGCGGACTCCTGGTAGACCACCGACCAGCCGGCCCGTTCCAGCGCCATCGTGAGGTCGGTGTCCTCCGCCAGCGTGTCCTCGGGGACGCCGCCGACCTCGCGCAGTGCGCTGACCCGGAAGCCGCCGACAGCGCCCGGCACCGTCGGCATGCACTGCATGACGTCGTACATCCGCCGGTCGAGGTTGAAGCCGATCACGTACTCGATGTGCTGCCAGCGGCCGAGCAGCCCGGACCTGTTGCCCACCTTGGCGTTGCCCGACACCGCGCCCACCTCGTGGTCGGCGAAGGGCTGCACGAGGTTGGCGACGGTGTCCGGTTCCAGCACGGTGTCGCCGTCGACCATCACGACCAGCTCGGTGCGGGTGTGCCGCAGTCCGGTGTTCAGCGCCGCGGCCTTGCCCGCGTTCCGCTGGCGCACCAGGGAGACGTTGGGCAGGTGCAGGCTCTTGACCACCTCGGACGTGCGGTCGGTCGAGCCGTCGTCGATCACGATCACGTGCACCGGGAAGGTGCTGGCGAGGATCGTGCGGACGGTCGCCTCGATCCCCGCTTCCTCGTTGTAGGCGGGCACGAGCACCGTCACCATCTGCGACTCCAGCCGCGGCGCGTGCTTACCCGGCTTGCGCCGTGCGTGGATCGCGGTCGTCACCAGCAGCACCGCGGCGCGAGCGAGCGCCAGCACGCTGGAGATCACGACGAGCCACGTCAGCAGCTCCGTGACGAACCGCGAGAACCGCACGGCCAGCGACACCGCGGTGCCCTCCGCACGCTCCGCGGCCGTGGCCGGTCGAGCGGCCTGCTGCACGCCGAAGGCGTCGCTCGTGGTCTTGAACGCGAACCCGCGCTCCTTCAGGCTCGGGATCAGCTTCTCCAGCGCCGCAACGGTTTGCGACCGGTCGCCACCGCCGTCGTGCATCAGCACGACAGCGCCCTTGGTGTCCTTCGGCGTGGAGTTCGCGAGGACGGCGTCGGCGCCGGGCGTGCGCCAGTCCTCGCTGTCGAGATCGGAGAGCAGCACGAGGTTGCCCGCAGCCGTGATCCGCTCGATGCCGACCAGGTCCTCGTTGTCGACCGCGTCCGGCCGGTTCGAGTACGGCGGCCGCACGAGCTGGCTGGACTTCCCGGTACCGCTGGCCACGACGAGCCCGGTCTGACCGAGCTCGATCCTGGTGCGGGTCTCACCGACCTTGCCCAGGTCGACGTGGGTGAAGGTGTGCAGCCCCACCTCGTGGCCCTCGGCGTCGACGCGTTCCAGCACGTCCGGGTGCTGCGCCGCGGCCGCGCCGGTGACGAAGAACGTGGCCTTGACCTCGTTGCGCCGCAGCACGTCGAGGATCTTCGGCGTCCACTCGGGGTCGGGGCCGTCGTCGAACGTCAGCACGACCGTGCGGTCCGGCGTCGTGCGCGAGCTGAGCCCCGACCCGGTGTCGCCGATCAGCGGACCGCCCTGGTGCACGGACTCCGGCACCGTGTTCGCGGGCCCCGCCGTCGGCGCGGCGCCCTGGCCCACACGCCCGACCACGAACGTGTCCAGCAGCAACGCGCCGAGCAGCACCACCATGCCCAACGCCAGCAGCGCCCAGTGAGCGCGCGGCTGAGGTCTCACGGCTTGCCCTGACCGGGGTCGCTCGGCCGGTTCGACGCACCCGGTGGATCGGTGCGCTTGTTGCCGTTCTCGGTCGTGGTCGTGGTGGTGGTCGTCACCGGAGGTGCCGACGTGGTGACCGGTGGTGTGGTGGTGGTTTCGTTGCGTGGCAACGATGTTGCTTCGGGTGACGAAGCCGGGGTGCTCGTCGTCGTGGTGATGGCGGGCTCTGCTGCCTCGGGGATCGGCAACAGCGTCGTCGGGTTCACCGGGCCGCCGGCGAGCGCGATCACCAGAAGCACCAGGTAGGCCACCACACCAACGGCGACAGTGCCGATGGCGATGCGCATCACCTTGCGGCGGCGGCCGCTCGGATCAACGAACACGGGTCTGTCAGAGGGAGTCGTCATGACCTTCACGGGGGGACGGCATGCGGTCGCAGGAGGGTAACCGCATGCCGCGCCCAGCGGAAGTCGTTCTTGGGCGAGGAGCTCCGGCCGATCTGGGTCAGTCGAGGAGTTCCCGCAGGATGCTGGACTTCTTCCGCTTCGGCCCCTTGACCTCCACGCCGCCCATGATGGCGAGGCCGGTGATCCGCACGGTCGGCGCACCGGGAATGTGCCTGCGTCCTGGCGCGCGGTCCTCGAAGGCCCCCATGAACCCGAACCCGTCGACCTTCACGTTGATGTCGTCGGGCACCCGGATCTCGACGCCACCCCAGAACGCGAACACGCTGATGGTGACCTCGGACTCGGCGTAGCTCGCGTGGGTCAGGTCGAGCTCGATGCCGCCCATGACCGCGACGGCGTTGTGCATGCGCGGGACGACCCAGTGGCCCTTGCGGTTGACGCCCGACCAGAAGGCGACGGACACCGCGCTGCCCGGCTCGCCGCCGACGCGGTTGTCGACGGCCGATTGGTACTGGGGCACCGCCGGGTTGTGCGGCAGGCCGCTCAGCACCAGGTCCGCGGTGATGGGAACGAGTTCGCCGTAGGTCTTCGCGGCGTAGACCGCCGCGAGCCGTTCGTCCAGCTCGTGGATGTCGAGACGGCCCTCGGCGGTCGCCTTGTGCAGCACCTGCGCGATCCGTTCCCGGTCAGCGTCCGAGGCGCGCATGTGACTCTGGTCAGCTGGTACCAGCTCGTCGCTCACTCGAACGAGTGTAGGACTCTCACTTCCGGTTCGGTGCGTACTTGACGGTGATCGCGAAGGCCAGCACCGGTACTGCGGCGAGGGCCGAAGCGAGCGCCGGGCTGTAGCTCCACATCAGGGGCAGCACGCCGATCAACACCGCCAGTGACGCCGATACACCCAATATGACCAGCGGTGATTCACACAACTGCTGGACGGGCTTCTGCTCGATCGTCACGTTCGCACCTCCACGTCTCAACTGGCTACGAGACACTTCGGAGCTGCTCTGTCGATTCTTTACTCCCGGATCGGGTTGTGCCGTCACTGAATCGGGTGGTGTCAGCGGAACGGGTTGGTGACCGGAGGGTCGGCCGGCCGCACCGACTTCTCCAGCGCCTCCAGCTCCGCCTGAGGTGCTTCGCCCTGCGCCAGGCCGACGCCGGCACGCAGCGCGAGGCGGACGCCGTTGGTGAACACCAACTCGATGTCGCCGCCGGTGTCGCGGACACCGTCCAACGTCCACGAGGTCTGCACGGTGTACGGGAACTTGATCTGGATGCGCTCGTCGAACCGCACGCTCTGCGCCACCCGGTGCGCACGCTCCCGATCGTCCGGGAAGCCCTGCACCTGCACGAACGCCCATGCGCCCCGCGCCCATTCGACGGCCACGAAGGTGCCCGTCCAGAGCGCGCGCTTGCCGTTGACGTCCGGCATCGGCTCGCCTGATGGCGCGCCCACCGTCCCGGCCGCCTGCACCAGGACGCTGGCGGACTGGTCGCCGTTCTTCTCGGGCCGCAGCATGATCGACTGCTTTTCCCGCCCCGTGAAGTAGATCTCCGGCCGGAACCCGCCGGCCGAACCCGCGCTGATGGTGCGCACCAACGGGTCGAACTTCCCCACGGCGACGGGATCGGAGACCGGGCGGACCAGCAGCGGCAGCACGCCGGCCACGATCAGCACGAACACACCGACAGCCGCCACTCGCAACGTCCTGGTGCGCTTGCCCGACTGAATCGCCCGCGTCACGCTGACACCGTCGGAAGCGGGCACGTCGATGGTCCGCAACGGCCCGAGCAGCCGTGCACCGTCCTCTTCGGACATCACTGAGTCACTCCCAACTGTGTGCGCAGGGCCGTGAGCCCGGCCGAGGTCTGGCTCTTCACGGTGCCTTCCGAGCACCGCAGAGCCTTCGCGACCTCGGCCACCGGCAGGTCGAACAGGAACCGCAGGACGAGCACCGCCCGCTGGCCGGGCGGCACCCGCATCAGCGCGACCCTGACCTCCTCGCGGGTCTCGAAGTCCGGGTTGGTGACCACCTGCAACTCGTCCACGCGATCGAAGAGGCGCACCCGGCTCCACGGCCGTCTGCGTTCGTTGAGGAACGTGCGGACCAGGATCGCCCGCACGTACGCGTCGAGGTTGTCGGCGGCCCTGGCCTTCCGCCAGCTCGTGTACAGCCGCGTGATCGCGACCTGCACGACGTCGTCAGCGCTGTGCACGTCACCGCAGAGCAGGTAGGCCGTGCGCCGCAGCCACGGCAGCGCCGCCGTGACGTACTCGGTGTAATCCTTGTCAGCCAACGACTTCCTGCTTCCGGAAGTAGGCCCGCGCCCCTTGCGGCACCCAGAGCAGCCAGCCGACGACCAGCGACACCGCCCACCCGCCGACCGGTGTCGCCCACGCCTCCGGATAGGCGAAGAGCACGAAGAACCGGCCCGCGAACTGGCCGAGCAGCAACACGCTGATCGTGATCCTGGCCCAGTTCCTCCCGTCCAGCACGGCCAGAGCGAGCCAGGTGTAGAGCACGAAACTGATCGGGTGGTAGATCGCGCCAGGTGAGAGCTTTCCACCCAGCACGTCCTGCAACCCGATCGTGAAGTGGTTGAACGCGTGCACGCCGATGCCAACGACCGCGACCAGTACTGCCCGGTTCATGACGCTCCCCCTTCTGTCGCACTCAAGACACGGCGCGAGGGAGGGCGGGTTGGGTGACTCAGGTCACACGGTCGGCTGGCGCAGCGGCAGTCCGGCCGCCCGGTAGATCGAGTCGATCACCGTCATGTTCTTCACCGCGTCGTCGGCGGTCGTCGGGAACGGCTTGCCGTGCAGCACCGCGTCGGTGAACGCGTCCAGCTGGTAGGCGTAGGTCGCGCGCCGCCCGAACGTCTCCGACGAGCTCCTGTTCTTGAGCCGCAACGACAACCGGTGGAACGTCTGCGGCCCGAGCGGGTTGAAGACGCTCAGGGTGCCGTTCTCGCCGATGGCCTTCATCGACAGCTTCAACACCGTCGACGACCACAGCGACGTGTGCACGGAACCCGTGTGACCGGATGGAAAACGCAACGAGGCGCGCATCGCCCTGTCGATGGATGGCCCGCGCAGCAACGCCCGCGCCGACCGCACCTCGGGTTCCTCGCCGCCGAGCAGGCGCGCCATGTGCACGGCGTAGCAGCCCGCGTCCATCATCGCGCCGCCCGCGAGCGAGTAGTCGTAGCGGATGTTGGAGAACATCGGCAGCGGGAAGCAGACGGAGGCTTCGACATGCCGCAGCGGGCCCAGCACGCCGGACCGCATGATCTCGTCGACGCGAACGGCCAGCGGGTGGTAGCGGTAGTGGAACGCCTCCATCACCACCAGGCCGGAAGCGTTCGCGGCCGCGGCAACGGAAGCGGCTTCGGAAGCGTTCGCGGTGAACGGCTTCTCGCACAGCACGTGCTTGCCGGCCTCCAGTGCGGCCAGCGTCCACTTGCCGTGCAGGCCGTTCGGCAACGGGTTGTAGACGGCGTCCACCGCGGGGTCCGCGAGCAGCTCTTCGTAGGAGCCGTGCACGCGCGGAATGCCGTGCTTGTCGGCGAAAGCCTGCGCTCGGCCGGCGGATCGCGCTGCTATCGCCACGACTTCGGCGACGGTCGAGGAGCGGGCGGGACGGATGACAGCTGGCGGCGCGATCATGGCCGCGCCGAGCACTCCGATGCGCACGTGGTCTGTCACCCGGCCGACCCTACACCTGGCAGTTAACGCCGTTCACTCCACCAGATCGGTGTCCCTGGGCGGGAAGAACGAGATCTTCTCGATCGGCGCGGGGCCGGACCAGCTCCACGACTCCATCTGGCGGCGCGAGCGCCTGCCGAAGAACGCCCGCCACAGCTCGTAGCCGTCGACCTCCAGCGTGATGGGACCGTCGCCGAACTCGCCGAAGTCCGTCTTCGCCGTCACCTCCGGCAGGCGGCGCACGGCCGTCCACGTCAGCGTGGGCTGCCACACCGCGTCCGGGAGGCGTTCGCGGCCGAGCACTCCGCGCAGGTCGGCCTCGTGCGTGATCACATCCATGGCCAGCTGGAAGGGGATTCGCTCCAGTTCGTCGACGCGGGCGCCGTCGGCGTTCCACTGCTCCAGGAGCTCGATGACGGGCACGTTCTCGCGTTCGGCGACGTGGCGCGCGGTCCACTCCTGTGACGGCGCGCCTTCCATCCGTCCCGTCGTGAAATCCGACGCCGCGCCCGCGAGGTGCGCGATCAGCTGGTGCACGGTCCACTCAGGACAGGCGGGCACCGTCCTGGCCAGATCTTCCGCGCTCAGCCCCATCGCGAGCCCCACCGTGCGCTGACGGGACTCCCGGTAGATCTCTTCGAACACCCCTAGCTCCTCCCAGCGGTTACGGTGTCGGGCATGGACGTCCTCGTCGTCGATCATCCACTCGCCAAGGCGCGACTCACAACCATGCGCGACGCGCGCACGGACAACGCGGCGTTCCGCGCGGCGTTGCAGGAACTCACCGTCATGCTGGTCTACGAGGCCATGCGTGAAGCACCGCTGACGGAAGAGCGCACGCACACGCCGGTCGCGCGCACCACGGGGTACAAGCTTGCGAACCCGCCCTTGCTCGTTCCGGTGCTGCGGGCCGGTCTGGGCATGGCCGACCAGGCGCACAAGCTGATCCCGGACGCCCAGATGGGGTTCGTGGGGCTCGCGCGTGACGAGGAGACGCTGCAGCCGACGCCCTACATGGAGTCGCTGCCGGAAGACCTCGCAGGACGTCCGGTGCTCGTGCTCGACCCGATGCTCGCGACCGGCGGCTCCATGGCGTACACGATCCGGCTGCTGACCCAGCGCGGCGCGACCGACGTGACGGCCGTGTGCGTGCTCGCGGCGCCCGAGGGCATCAACCATCTCGAGGACTCCAAGCTGCCGGTGCGTCTCATCACGGCCTCGGTGGACGAGCGGTTGAACGATTCCGGCTTCATCGTCCCTGGTCTGGGCGATGCCGGTGACCGTCTGTACGGGGCGGTTTAGGACATACCTCCGATCGGACGTAGCAGTGGTCTAGACCTCAGGCCTATCGTGCTCTGGACCACACCGCCGCTGCCGCGATCCGAATAGGGAGTCACATGTCCAGACGGAGATGGGGTGTCGCCGCGCTCGCGGTCGGCGCCCTGTCAGCGTCGCTGGCCGTTGCGCCTGCGAACGCCGATGTCGAGACCAATGGGCACCACGGTTATTCGAAGACCCGCACCGTTGGGTACTTCATCCAGTGGGGCGTGTACGGCCGGAACTTCCGGGTCAAGAACCTCGTCGACAGCGGGGCCGCCGCGCGGCTCACGCACCTCAACTACGCGTTCGGGTTCCTCGACGAGTCGGGCAAGTGCATCAGCGCCGACCCGTGGGCCGACTGGCAGATGCCTTACACCGCGGAGCAGTCCGTGAGCGGCAAGGCCGACGAGGCCGGCCAGGCGCTCATGGGCAACCTGAACCAGCTCAAGCAGCTCAAGGCCAAGTACCCGAAGCTGAGGGTCAACATCTCGCTGGGTGGCTGGACGGGCTCGCGCTACTTCTCCAACGCCGCGCTGACTCCCGAGTCCCGCGCCGCGCACGTCAAGTCGTGCACCGACATGTGGATCAAGGGCAACCTGCCGGGTCTGCCGGAGGGCGCCGCGAAGGGCGTCTTCGACGGCGTCGACCTCGACTGGGAGTGGCCGGCGAGCCCCGGCAACCCCGAGCCGCCGAACGTCATCCGCGACGCCGACCGCGAGAACTTCACGCTGCTGCTCGCCGAGTACCGCAAGCAGATGGGCTGGAACCGCGACCTGACGGCGTTCCTGCCGGCCGACCCGAAGCAGGTCGACAAGGGCTTCGAGGTCGCAAAGGTGTTCTGCTACCTCACCTTCGGCACGCTGCAGGGCTACGACTACCACGGTGCGTGGGAGCCGGAGGCGAACCAGCAGTCCGCGCTGCGCACGCCCAAGGGTGATCCGTCGGAGTTCGCGTTCAGCTCCGAGGTGACGGTCAACGCGTGGCTCTCGCGCGGTGCTCCGCGTTCGAAGGCGGTGCTCGGCGTTCCGTTCTACGGCCGCGGCTGGACCGGTGTCGCACCCGGCACGCGCGACGGCCTGTTCGGCGTGGGCACGCCCGCGCCGGCGACGTACGAGGCGGGCTACGAGGACTTCCACGCCATCAAGACCAAGCTCGCCGACCCGAAGTACAAGATCTACCGCGACGAGCGCGCCGGGTTCGCGTGGATCTACGACGGCACGACGTGGTGGACCTACGACGACGCGACCGAGATGAAGCGCAAGGCTCGCTTCATCAACAGCCGCAGGCTCGGTGGCGCGATGATCTGGTCGCTCGACGGTGACACCGCCGACGGCGAACTGATCAAGGCGCTGGACGGCGCCCTGAAGTGAGGCCGCACAACGAAGACGGACTGTCCTAACCGGACAGTTCAGCGGGTCCGGGGAGGTTTCGCGGCGGCCGCCTCCCCGGATTCCGCCAGCCAACCCCTGCCGTGCGCGCGCAACGCCAGCTCGTAGGTGGCGGCGGCATCGACGCCGGGCGGCAGGTTTCCGTTGAGCTCCAGGCTCACCAGGCCGTGCGCGATGCCCCACATCGACATCGCGATCTGCTCGGGATCCTCCGCGCGGTAGACGCCCTGCTCGACCGCGCGCCGCACCCCGTTGATCACCGGCGCGAACGTCCTTCCCGCCGCGCGGCTCATCTCCTTCGTCGGTCCGACGACCTTCGAGTAGAGCACCGAGTAGAACTGCGGGTCCTCCAGAGCGCTGCGCCGGTACGCGAGCCCGATCTGGACCAGGTCCTCCGCTGGGTCGCCGGTGACCGGCACGGCCGCAAGGTGCGCCCCGAACCGGTTGAAGGCCTCGTCGTAGAGCGCTTCGAGCAACGCAGGTTTTCCGCCGAAGAGGGAATAGACCGCCGTCGTGGAGGTGTTGACGTCGGTGGCGATCTTGCGCAGGCTCACCGCGGCGGGGCCCTCGGTGCTGAGCAGCTCGCCCGCCCGCTCGAGCAGACGCCGTCGCAGAGCGTCGTCGTGGGTCTTGGGCCTGGGCATCACGCAATCCTAACGGCCACTGGTCTGTGTGGTATCAGATTGGTACCGTCCCCTGCATGGCGATGACCTTGCGGTTGACCGAAGAGGAGAACCTGCGGCTCGCTCAACTGGCGCAGGCCGAGGGTCGCTCCAAGCAGGAGGTCGTGCGGCTGGCGATCGCGGACCGCTACCAGCGCATGCAGCAGGAGGAGAAGCTCGGCGAGGTGCTTGGGCGAGTCCTGCCCAAGTACCGAGGTCTTTTGGATAGGCTCGGATCTTCCTGAAACTGTCAGACCTCTCTGATCAACTGGGTGCCGTGATCTCCTACCTCGACGCCGGGGACCTCTTAGTGCTGGCCACAGCCGTGACCGGCGGCGATCTCGTCGTCAGGGACATCGGCCTGCTGGACACCGCGGCCTACCGTCCCCGCGCCACCGTGCTCGGCGTGGAGGCTTACGACACGCTGTGGTTGAAGTCCTCCGCCCTGCTCGACTCGATCGTGAGAACCCGCCCCCTGGTCGAGGGAAACTGGCGGCTCGGCTGGGTCGCTGCCGTCACGATGTGCGACATCAACGGCTACTGGATCGACGCCGACGAGGACGATGCGTTGGACCTCGTGCGCTCCCTCGGCCGCGACAAGATCGACGTGCCCGACATGGCCGGTCATCTCGAAGCGTGGGGACTTCCCAAGGATTCCGCTTGACCTAGAGCGCGCTCTAGGTCATAGCGTCGAACTCGTGAGTTACTCGATAGCCCAAGCCGCGCAGCGCAGTGGGTTGTCCATCGACACCTTGCGCTACTACGAACGAATCGGGCTCGTCGACCCGCCCGCGCGAGACTCGGGTGGGCGTCGCAGCTACTCGGAGGAAGACCTGGGGTGGCTGGCCTTCGTGACGCGCCTGCGCACGACCGGCATGCCGATCCGCATGATGCGCGAGTTCGCGCAGCTCAGGCACAGGGGCGACCTGACGGCAGGTCGCCGCAAGCAGATCCTCGTCGAGCACCGCAACGACGTCCGCGCCCGCATAGCGGAGCTGCAGACGTGCCTGGAAGTGCTGGACTACAAGATCGACCACTACGCGGTGGTCGAGCGGGACTTGGAGGCGACGGCGTGAGCCGTTTGTTGGGTGAGCTGGAGGTCGGGCCGCAGGGGCTCGGCTGCATGGGAATGTCGGAGTTCTACGGCGTCG
>NZ_VSRL01000221.1 GCF_012184385.1 Lentzea indica | reverse complement strand
GGTTCCACGAGGTCGGCGGCGGCGTGCGCGGTGTGCAGGTAGAAGTCCACCACCTGTTCCAGCGCCGCGTCCCGAACGGGTTCGGGCACGGCGTCGGCGTGGGTGGCGGCATAGGCGCGGACGAGGTCGTGCATGGCGAAGCGACCGCCGGGGCGGTGGTCGATCAGTGAGGCGTCCTCCAGCGCGTGCAGTGCCATGCGTGTCCGTGCCACCGACAGGCCGGTGAGGCTGGCGGCGGCCGGGAACCCGATGTCGGGGCCGGGGGCGATGCCGAGCAGCCCGAACACCTGCTGGTGCTCGGTGGTCAGGCCGCGCAGGGACCAGGACAGCACCGCGGGCAGGCTGGCGGCGGGATCGTCGCGGTGGTCCAGCATGTCCAGGCCCAGCTCACGCAGTTCGGCGGCGAACTCGGCCAGCGGCTCCCGCGGACGGGTGTGGGCGTGGCGCGTCATGATCGACAACGCGAGCGGGTAGCGCCCGCACAGGTCGATCAGGTCCTCGGTGGCGCCGGGTTCGGCCGCCACCCGTTCCGCGCCGAGGCGCCCGACCAGCAGGGCACGCGCCTCGTCGTCGGTCAGGACGTCCAGTTGCAGGTGACGGGCGCCGTACCGGTCGATCAGGGAGGCGAGCTTGTTGCGGCCGGTGACCAGCACAGCGCAGGTGGGTGAGCCGGGCAGCAACGGGACGACCTGGTCGGTGGTGGCGGCGTTGTCCAGCACCACGAGCATCCGTTTCCCCGCGACCAGGCTGCGGTAGAGCGCCGCCTTGGCGTCCAGCTCGTCCGGGACGCGGTCGGGGGCGACACCGAGGGCGGTGAGGAACCCGCGCACCGCGTCGTCCGGCTCCACCGGCCGGTCGGTCGGGCTGAAGCCGTGCAGGTCGACGAACAACTGCCCGTCAGGGAAGTGGTGGGCGTTCTGGTGGGCCCAGTGCAGTGCCAGCCAGGTCTTGCCGATCCCGCCCGCTCCGCCGATCGCGGAGACCAGCACCGTCGCTCCGTGGCCTGCTGTCGAGGAGTCCATGGCGGCGGTCAACTCGGCGAGCTCGTCCGTTCGGCCGGTGAACGATCGAGGTGCGATCGGCAACTGCCGTGACACGGGCGGCGGGGTTGCCGGCTCCGTGTGCGCCGCCACGGTCAGCTCCGGGTCGGCCTGGAGGATCTGCCGGTGCAGCCGCTGCAGCTGCTCTCCCGGGTCGGTGCCGAGCCCGTCGACCAGCCGGGTGCGGACGCGGTGGAAGAGCTCCAGGGCCTCGGCTTGGCGACCGCTGCGGTACAGGGCGAGCATCAGGTGGGCGGCGACGCGTTCGTCCAACGGGTGGCGGGCGGCACGGGCCGCGAGGCCGGGCAGCAACTCGGCGTGCCGGCCACAGCGCAGCGCGATGTCGGTGTGGTCGAGTTCGGCGGCCAGGCGCTCCCGCTCCCAGGTGGCCCGCAGCTCGATCGCCCAGGGCGTGTCCAGATCGGACAGCGGTTCGCCTCGCCACAGCCCCAGTGCCTGGTCGAACAACTCCAGTGCCCGCCGGCCGCCGGTGGCCCGCGCCTGGACGAGCAGGCGGTGGAACCGGTGCAGGTCCACGGTCTGCTCGTCCAGGGTGAGCAGGTAGCCGCCGGAACGACGGGTCAAGCGCACCTCGTCGGTGGCGGGCAGGGCCGCACGCAGGCGGGACAGGTAGTTGTACAGCGTTTCCCTGCCCCGCGAAGGAGGATCCTCGCCCCACACCCGGTCGAGCAGCCGGCCGGTGGACACCGGCCGGTTGGCGTCGACGAGCAGCGCCGCCAGCACTCCGCGCTGCCTCGGGTGTCCCAGGTCGACCGGTACACCGTCGAGATGTGCCTCAACGCCGCCGAGCAGCCCGAATTCCACCGTCATCTCACTCCCACCCCATGTCCCCTCCGCACCTGAATATCAGCCCCACCTGCGAGTTTTAGGTTGCTCGCACGGTTTTCCCACGATCAGACGAGCAACGTGAGCGACGCAGCGGTTCAGGGGGACTTTCCACACCACTGCGACCGGGTCCGGAACACCGGGCCCGTGCTCACCGACATCGAAAGGGGATCTCATGCGGACATTGCACAAATTCGGTCTGGCAGCCGCAGCCGTGGTCTTCGGTTTGACCGGCACCCTCACCGCTACCGCCTCGGCACAGCCCGAGGTGGAGGTGGCGGCGGCACCGGCCGACTGCCCGAAGTACTACTTCTGCGGTTACCGGAAGGCGAACTACAAGGAGCTGGCCTTCAAGTACAAGGACTGCTACCTCCAGAAGATCCCCACCCTGTTCAGCGGCGGATCCTGGTACAACAACCAGTCGCGGGGCACGCAGGCCCGCATGTACGACATCAACAAGAAGCACCTCTACACCACCCCCGGCGCTCCTTCCAAGGACCCGACCGCCAACTGGCTCCCCGTGTGGTACGTCGACGCCTGCTGAGGCGTTTCGTCCAGATCATCTGACCGCGATCGGCGCGGAGCCGCGACGCACGGGGATGCTCCCGTGCGTCGCGCTGCGCGTCAGAGTCCGCTGAGACCGGCGAGTGACTGGCGGACCTCGTCCGTCTCTGGCGCCCCGAGCTCCTCGTAGATGGCCAGCGCGCGGGCCCAGTGGTCGCGCGCCGACTCGGGTTCCGTGGCCACGATCACCTGCGCGATGCCGTCGTGCGCTGTGGCCTCCTCGTGGCGGTGTTGCGCGTCTGCGGCCAGTGCGAGGGATTCCCGGTGGTGGACAAGGGCTTGGTCGGGTGAGCCCAGAGCGCGGTGCGCCACGCCGAGGTTGTTGAGGATGGCGCTCTCGCAGGCGCGGTCGCCGACCTGGCGCATCAACCGCAGTGCCTCGAGCAGGTGGGTGAGGGCTTCCTCGTTGCGGCCCAACCGGTTGAGGACCGTGCCCATGCCGTTCATCGTGTTGCCCGCCACCCAATGGTCGGTGGCCTCGGTGAAAGTGGTCGCCGCCCGGTAGCTCTCCAGTGCCTCCTCGTATCGGCCTGCCCTGCGCTGCACCATGCCGGTGTTGGCCAGCACGATGGCCACGCCACGGCGCTCGCCCAGCTCGCGGAAGATCGGCAGCGCCCGCTGGTAGTGCTCGATCGCCTCGTCGTAGCGGCCGACCATGTCGAGCACGTTGCCGAGGTTCTGCAACGTCACGGCCGGTCCTCGGCGCTCGCCGGTGGCGAACCGGAGTTCCAGCGCCTCCCGCAGGTACTTGATGGCGTCGTGGTATCGACCGCGCCGTTCCTCGATCAGGCCCCGGAGGTTGAGCATCTCGCCCTCGCCCGCCAGGTCGCCGGATCGGTGGAAGAGGGCCAGAGCCAGCTCGTTGTGCTGGAGCGCCTCGTCGAAGTGAGTGGTCAGCCAGTAGGCGACCGCGAGGTTCTTGTGAATGGTCGCCGACGCCTTGTCGTCGCCGTCAGCGAAGGCGAGCGCGGCGTGGTGCGTCTCGAGCCAGTCGTCGACGCGGCCCCTGATGTCGAAGTAGTACTGCAGGACGACGGGGATCCGCCAGGCGTGCTCGGGTGTGCCGTGGGCGGCGCTCGCGAGCAGGTTGCGGTACTCGCTGTCCAGCCACTCCAGTGCGGCCTCGCGATCCATCTCGACGGGCAGTTGCGCGGCACGCGGATCGACGAGCGACATGGCCGCCTGCGTCGTGTCCAGGTAGTAGTCCTGGCACCGGATTGCTGCGGCGTGCCGGTCGGCGTCGCTGTCAGTCGCGCGGGCCACCTCATCCGCATAGGCGCGCAGCAGGTCGTGCAGCTGATACCGGCCGGGCTTGTGCTGTTGCACGAGGTTGGCCTGGGCCAGCTCGGCGAGCGCCACACGGGCCTCGGCGTCGGTCACGTCAGCGAGCGCCGCCGCCGTGGCGACGGCGATGTCCGGCCCCGGATGGGCCGCGAGCTGCCGGAACAGCCGCGCCGCAGAGGCGGGGAGAGCGTGATAGGACCACGAGAACACGCTGCGCAGGTCGGTGTCCGGGCCGTCGGTGGACAGCGCGCCGAGCCGCTGGGAGGCCATCTCCGCCACCAGCGAGGCCAATGGCAGGCCGGGAACGGCCTGCGCGCGGGCGCCGGCGATGCTCAACGCCAGAGGCAAGTGACCGCACCGCACCGCGAGCTCCGACGCCGCCTCCCGTTCCGCGGCGATCCGGTCGGCGCCGAGGAACGCCGTCAGGAGGTCGAGCGCCTCTGCCGGGCTGAGCGTGTCGAGCGTGATCTGCCGGGCCTGCTCTCGCACCACGAGACCGGTGAGCTGATGGCGGCTCGTCACCAGCACCAGGCAGCTGGGGCTGCGGGGCAGCAGCGCACGCACGTGCTCGGTGTCGCGGGCGTTGTCCAGCACCACGAGCATGCGCTTGCCCTCGACCAGGCTGCGGTACAGCGCGGCCTGCGCGTCCGGGTCCGCCGGGATCTTCTGCGGGGGAACCTGGAAGGCCTCCAGGAATCCACGGACGGCCTGCGCGGGCGGCATCGGCGTGCCGTCCTGGTCGAAGCCGCGGAGGTTCACGTAGAGCTGGCCGTCGGGGAACCGGTCGCTGTGCCTGCGAGCCCACGCCACGGCCAGGCACGTCTTGCCGACGCCGGGAATGCCGCTGACGCACATGATCGACACCGTGTCCGGGTGCCGCGCGGCCGTCTCGGACCAGGCGGTCAGCACGCCGAGTTCGGCCGCGCGCCCGGCGAAATGCGGGACCGCGCCGGGAAGTTGCCTCAGTGCCGCCGCGGTGGCCGGCTCGCTGAGGGCCACGTCGACCTCCAGGATGCGCTGGTGCAGCCGCCGCAACTCGGGTCCCGGATCGACGCCGAGCTCCTCGGCCAGTTGCTCGCGCACTCGCCGGTAGTGCTCCAGCGCCTCGGCCTGCCGGCCGCAGCGGTACAGCGCGAGAATCAGCTGCCCTGCCAGCCGCTCGTCCAGCGGATGGTCGTGCGACCACGCCACCAGGTCCGTGACCAGCTCCGCGTGCCTGCCCTGACGCAACCGCGCGTCGGCGTGATCCAGCTGGGCCGCCCAGTGCTCGCCGGTGACCGTGTCACGGACCTCGTTGATCCACGGCGTGTCCAGACCGCTGAAGGGTTCGCCGTTCCACAGCGCCAGTGCCCGGTCGAACAACGCGTCGGCGTGCTCGCCCTCGAAGCGCGCGCGGCTCACCAGGTCCCGGAACCGGTGCAGGTCCACGGCCTCAGCGTCCACTTCGAACACGTAGCCGCCCGCACGCCGGACGATCGCGACATCGGTGCCGCCGAAGACCTTCCGCAACCGGGTCAGGTAGGTGCGCAAAGTGCCCCGCGCGGTGGCAGGCACCCGGTCACCCCACACCCGGTGCACCAGCTGGTCGGCCGACACCGGCCGGCCGGGCTCGACCACCAGAGCCACCAGCACACACCGCTGCTGCGCGGCTCCGAGCTCGACTGCACGGCCTCCGATGCGTGCCTGCACATGGCCCAGCAGCCGTATGTCCACCTTCATCCAGATTTCCCCCTCACCCCACTCACCGGTCTAGCACAGTCGTGACCAGCGGAGTCAACGTTCCGTCAACGTTGCGTCGGCAGGGCGAACGCCATCGTCGAACAGGGCGGGCACTGAGCCCGCGAACACGAGGGGGAACCAGATGATGAAGGCGGTCCAGGTCATCGCGGGAGGTGCGCTCGCGGCAGCGATCCTGCTGTCCACGGGCACAGCACTCGCCAAGCTGCAGGCGAGTGAGGACAACCATCCGGGGCCGCGACCACCGGTCCAGATGGAAGTGATGTCCACCGGAGGGCCGGTGCGACCGGGGTTCCCCGGCTGAAGGAGGTCGACGTGATCGACCGAGCACGCTGATCAGCGCACTAGTCGACCGAGCACTGCGCCCCGTTGAGCGTGAAAGCGGTGGGAGCCGAATGGGGGCCGCGTGAGTTCCCGTTGTACCCGACCTCCACCGAGCCGCCGGGGGCGATCTGCGGGTTGTAGTCGACGTTCACGGCGTTGAGGGTCGTCCCGGACTGCCGGGCCGAGGCGTTCCACATTTCCCTGACGGTCTCGCCGTTGGCGAAGGTCCAGCGCAGCGTCCAGCCGTTGGTGGACGTGGTACCGGTGTTGCGCACGGTCACGATCGCCTGGAAGCCGCCCTGCCACTGCCCGGTGACCCGGTAAGCGACCGCGCAGGCCCGAGCAGGTGGCGGTGGCGGCGGAGTCGTGGTCGGCGCCGGACGCGGTGGCGGCGGCGCGGCAGGAGGCGTTGTCGTGGTCGTTGGGGCAGAAGAAAGCTTGGACGTGGCGGAGCCGTCGCAGGGCGGTCCCCACAGGCCCCGCTTGGCCGCGACGGCCTCCGCCTGAGCGTTGATCAGCGGTCCGCCGTCGACGCCTTCCGGTCGCATCGCGCCCTGCTGCACGGCGAGCACGGCGTAGTCCGTGCCGTCCTCGAGCTCCAGGTTCACCTCGCCGGGCGAGACGCCGCTGAACCGGACCGACCTGGCCAGCAGCGTCGTCCTGGCGAAGGTCAAAGCCGCCTCTGACCAGCAGGCCGCGGGCGGCGCGAGCAGCGCGACGCGGACCTTGGTGCCGTCGGCCAGCTCGATCGTGCGGCCGTCGATCACGTCCCGCACGACGGTGATGACGTCTTGCGGAGGCACCACCTCGTTGATGAGCGTGGGTGGTTTCAGCGATGTGCGAGTGGACGGTGGCGGCGCAGACGGCTCAGCCGTGCAGGCTCCTGAGAACAGAGCCAACATCACCAGCAAGTGCTTGCGCGCCACCGTCGTCACTCCCGACTACCTGACCGAATGAGCCGTCCACCGCTGGTTCGCACCAGAAGTGGCGTGGTACAAACCGATTCTTGCCCCGTCCTCACGCGACTCGCCGACGACGTCGAGCAGCGATCCCGTCGCGGCGTTGACGAACGTCCAGCTGCCGTCCCCCGTGGACGAAAGCACCCACCTGGCGGCCGGACTGTCGGAGGAAGTCAGCGTCGCGTTACCGTCCACAGCGGCGATCCGCTGTCCGGTGGCGGCGTTGACCACGGAGAACTGCACGTCGTTGCCGTACCCGCCGGTACGACGTTCCAGCCGCCACACCTGATCCCGCGCCGCGGCATCGGTCGTGCGCTGGATCAGCGAGGTGCCGGACGGCGCAAGGGACTTACCGCTCTGCGCACCGGTCAGCCGATAGCTGCCGGCCAGCGCTTCCGCGCGGTTCAGGCCGCTGACGCCGGTCACGTCGAACGTGACGACGGACTTCGCCGGCACGGTGAGCGTTGCCTTGCGGTCCTTCACCTTCACCGCGGCACCCTTGACCAGCGCACCGTACATGTCGGTCACGATCGGCCGCACCGAGGCGTTCGACCGCACCGACGCGAACGCCGAGAGGTCCAGCGTCACGGACTGCGGCTGCTCGGACTGGTTCAGGTGCACAACGGACTTCAGCTCGGTGTTGCGCACCGCCGCCACGTCCGTCGTGGTGTTCACCTTGATCATCCGGTCGCCCGGCTTGACGTAATGGGTGAAGTTGCGCAGCGTGTGGAACTTGGTGTTGACCCGTGCGGGGCAGGTCGCGAGCGTGTCCTGCGGGCCGCAGTTGAACGGGATCTGGACGACGCCCCAGTTCATGCCGTTCGGCGTCTCGCCGCCCGGCTTCATGTTGTCGTAGTCCTCGATCGCCTGCCACAGCAGCCAGGCGCTCGGCTCCAGCTCGCGGAGATCGTCGATCACCCGCGCGGCGATGCCCAGCCCGGAGTCCATGGCGGTGAAGTTCTGCCCGGTCCCCCAAGACCCGTCGACCTCGCTCATCCACAACGGTTTGCCCGCTGCCTTGGCGATGTCACGGGCGGACGTGCGGCGGTCCTGGCCGTAGGTGTGGACGTTCAGCTGGCCCACCTGCGAACGCACGGAAGCCGGGTAACCCGCCCAGTCGTCGGCGAAGATGCCGGGGTTGGTCTCGTCCGGCGCGGAGACGACAGCCTTCAACCGCTTGGCGCGCAACGCGTCCGCCACGGCGGGCACGACCTTCGCCTGCAGCGCGGGGCTCATGTGAGCGCCCTCCTGCCTCCCGCCGGTCGGGTTGCCGTCCGGGCCGAGCTTGGTGCTCCAGTACGAGGTGTTGGGCTCGTTGAACGGGTCGAGCGTCGCGAACTTGATTCCGTGCGCGCGTTCCATTTCCGCGGTCGCCTGCGTCAGGTACGCGGCGAAGTCCTTGATCCGGTCCTCCCGAAGCTGGTCCGCGGAGGCGTCGAAACCGCCCGACACGTAACCGCTGACGGTCTGGAACCAGGGCGGCGAGTTGCTGAACGCCTCCCACTTCGTGACCTTGCGCTTGACCTGGTCGATCCACCAGCGCTGGCGCGGATCCGCCGCGGGGTCGAACAGCTTCGGGTCGCCCGGCTTCCACCAGTCGGTGTCCGTGCGGGTCGTGCCGGCCGGCGCCTTCCACCAGCCGGGCACAGCGGCACCCGCGCGCAGGTACTCCGGCACGTCAGGTGCGTTGCCGCCACCGATGTTGTACCGGGCGATGTTGAGGTTGAGCCCGTCCTCTCCGAACAGCAGCTCAGCGAGCTGGTTGCGGATCTCGTCCGGGTAGCCCCCGGTGGCGTTCGCGAACCACACCAGGCTCGTGCCCCAGCCCTGGAACGGCTCTTGCTGATAAGTCGGATCCGGCCGCACCGTCACCGATTCCACGGCGGCCACAGCGGGCACGCCGCTGGAGACCACTGTGGACAGTGTGAGCGCCGAGGCGGCGAGAAAGGCAGGGAATCTGGTCATCGGTTCTCCGTTGAACGGGCGATGTTCGCGCTAACATCTACCGAGGACCGCATGGTGCGTCAAGGTCAAAGGTCCTGCCGAGCGGTGGCGCGTCCGCTCGGCAGAACCCCTGGGAACGCTCACCCCCGAGAAGAGGCTGGTCCCTGACCGCTCACACCCCGAGGAGGGTTACTTGAGCGAGCAGGTAGCGAAACGTTCCAGGCCTTCCGGCTTGGCGGCGACGCGGCCGATGGCGGTCTCGATGCGGTTCAGCGCCGCGATTCGCTTGTCCTCCAACGGTCCGAGAATCGCGTTCTGCACGAAGTTCGGCCCACCCTGACCGGCCGACGTGCGCAGCCGCTCGTTCGCCTCCGCCTGCTGCTTGCTGAGGTTCGCGAACTCCCGATCCACTTCGGCCTTGGCCTGAGCCGGAACGTTCTGCACCACGGGCAGCGGGCACTCGATCGTCTTCCCCGACGCCGACGACCCGGTGCCTGAACCGTTTCCGGATCCGTTTTCAGATCCGTTTCCGGCTGACGAGGAACTCGAGGTCGTGGTCGGCGCAGCGGACACGGCGGGCGCCTGACCGAGTCCGCAGGTCGCGAACCGCTCCAGGCCTTCCGGCTTGGCGGCGACGCGGCCGATGGCGGTCTCGATGCGGTTCAGCGCCGCGACCCGCTTGCTCGCGAGCGGACCGAGAATCGCGTTCTGCACGAAGTTCGGCCCGCCCTCGCCAGCGGAGGTGCGCAACCGGTTGTTCGCCTCGGCGATCTGCTTGTCCAGGTTGGCCAGTTCACGTTGGACCTCGGCCTGCGCCTGGGCGGGAACAGCGGGGACGGCGGGCTGCGGGCAGGCGATCGACTGACCGCTGCTGCCGCTCTCCCCGCCTGCGAACGCGCGACCGCGGTCACGCCGGTCAAGGTCGCGGCGACGGCGATTCCGGCAACGAGCACCCGCTTGCGTCGCTCCGGTTTTGCATGTGCTCTCGACATTTCGAACCCTCACGAATCGGTGGACGAGATCTGCCGGCACTTCGGGATACGGACCGGGACCGTCAAGGGTTCAACTACTTGTGAGCGTTCACAGCAAGTGACATGCTGGCGGCCTCGTTCCGCAGACCGCACCTGCGAAGAATTCGGGGAATCACCATGCAATCGGGGAACAGAGTCGTCCACGAGCAACTACGTCTGAGAGTTCAGGGGGTGAACCTCAAGATCGCCGCGGTGCACCGCGGCGGCGTCGACGAACCGATCGTGTTCCTGCACGGGTTCGGCACGAGCAAGGAGGACTACACCGACATCACGCAGCGCCACGAGTTCAGCGATCGGGCTTTCCTCGCGTACGACGCGCCGGGCTGCGGTGCCACGGAATGCGCCGATCTCGGGGTGATCGACGTGCCGTTCCTGGTGGACGCGGCTCGCGCGGTGCTCGACCGTGCCGGCATCGGCAGGTACCACCTCGTCGGGCACTCCCTCGGCGGGCTCACGGCACTCCTGCTCGCGCACCGCGAACCGGGTCGTGTGCTCAGCTTCATCAACATCAAGGGCACGCTGGCACCCGAAGACTGCGCACCGACCAAACATGTCCTGTCGCACCAGGATTCCGGCGACGTCTTCTTCCGGTTCATCGAGAACCTCCGGCGCGGAGAGGGCTACTCGAGCGGCCTGTACATGTCGAACCTCCCCCACAAGGTCCGCCACGGCGCCGTGCACAGCATCTTCCGGTCGGTCGTGGAGCTCGCCGACCACGGAGACCTGCTGAACAAGTTCCTCGCACTCCCCTTCCCGAGGATGTACCTCTACGGAGAGGAGTGCGCGTCACTGTCCTATCTGCCGTTGCTCGACGCGAACGGGGTCGAGCTCGCCGAGATCCCGCACAGCGGGCACCTCCCGATGTACTCCAACCCCGTCGCCACGTGGAAGCGGATCGCCGAGTTCCAGGCGCGCTGCCGTCAGCGCATCCCCGCCGCGAGCCGGTGGTAGGCGGAGTTCCAGCGCAGCCGGTCACCGAACAGGCTCGGCGTGGTCGACGAGTCGATCAGCACCAGTTCGGTGGCCGCCATGGTCGCGAAGTCGTGCAGCGTCTCGGATCCGACGGCCTGCGTCAGCACCGTGTGGTGCGGACCGCCGGCGGTGAGCCAGCACTCGGCGGAGGTCGAGAGCGACGGAGCCGGATGCCACACCGCCCGTGCGACGGGCAGGTTCGGCAGCGGCTCGTCCGGTCCGACGACCTCGATCTCGTTGGCCACCAAGCGGAAGCGGTCACCGAGATCGGCGAGACCGATCACCACGGCCGGGCCGGGCGCCGCGTCGAACACGAGCCGCACCGGGTCCTCCCGGTCGCCGATGCTCAGCGGGTGGATCTCGCACGACGGCACGCCACCGGCGATCGTCGGGCACACCTCCAGCATGTGCGCGCCCAGCACCTTCGGCGTCCCCGGCCCGAAGTGGTAGGTGTAGTCCTCCATGAACGACGTGCCGCGGCCCGTCCCGGCTCCCATCACCTTCACCGCGGCGAGCAGAGCCGACGTCTTCCAGTCGCCCTCACCGCCGAAGCCGTAGCCGTCGGCCATGAGCCGTTGCACCGCCAGGCCCGGCAGCTGCCGCAACCCGCCGAGGTCCTGGAAGTTCGTCGTGAACGCGCCGAACCCGCCGTCGTCCAGAAAGGACCGGAGCCCGATCTCGATGCGGGCGGCGTACCGCAGCGAGTCGTGCCGCTCTTCCCCGCGCGCCAGTTCGGGAGCGAGCCGGTACGTCTCGGCGTAGTCGGCGACGAGCAGGTCGATGTCCGCGTCCGGCACCGCGTCCACCACGGCGACGAGATCGTTGACGCCGTAGGTGTTGACCGAGACGCCGAACCGCAGCTCGGCCTCGACCTTGTCGCCCTCGGTCACGGCGACGTCGCGCATGTTGTCGCCGAACCGCGCCAGTTTCAACGAACGCAGGTGCGCCAGACCGGCGGCGGCACGAGCCCAGCCGTCGATGCGCTCGGCCAGGTGCGGGTCGCTCGCGTGTCCCGCCACGGTCTTGCGCGCCACACCGATGCGCGTCTGGACGTAGGCGAACTCGCGGTCACCGTGCGCTGCCTGGTTGAGGTTCATGAAGTCCATGTCGATGCTGGACCACGGCAGCGCCTCGTTGAGCTGGGTGTGCAGGTGCAGCAACGGTTTGCGCAGCAGGTCCAGCCCCGTGATCCACATCTTCGCCGGCGAGAACGTGTGCATCCACGCGATCACGCCGACGCACGACGGATCGATGTTCGCCTGCTGCATGACGGCGCGGATCGCGGCCGCGTCGGTGAGCACCGGCTTCCACACGATCTCCGCGCCGATCCGGTCGGAGTCGGCGAGCATCCGCTGGATCTGCTGGGACTGCCCGGCCACCTGGTCGAGCGTCTCCTGGCCGTACAGGTGCTGGCTGCCGGTGAGGAACCAGACCTGCGGCTTGCCCGCGAACGACATGTGCTCTCCTCGTGGGCTCACTGCCCGTAGACGTTCTGGTAGCGCTCGTAAAGCCGGTCGACGTGCTGCTGGTCGATCACGTCGGCCTTGCCGAGCTGGAGTGCGAAGTGGACGGTGCGTGCGACGTCCTCCAGCATCACGGCGGACTTCACCGCCGAACGCGCGGTCGGGCCGACCGTGAACGGGCCGTGGTTGCGCATCAGCACCGCGCGGGACCTGCTGGCCTGCAAGGTCTCCACGATGCCGCGGCCGATGGAGTCGTCGCCGATCAACGCGAACGGGCCGACCGGGATGTCGCCGCCGAACTCGTCGGCGATCATCGTCAGCACGCACGGGATCGGCTCGCCGCGCGCCGCCCACGCTGTCGCGTAAGGGGAATGCGTGTGCACGACACCGTTCACGTCAGGCATGTGCCGGTACACGTACGCGTGCGCCGCGGTGTCCGACGACGGGGCGAACTCGCCTTCCACGAGGTTGCCGTGCAGGTCGGTCACGACCATCGCCTCCGGCCCGAGGTCGTCGTAGGACACACCCGACGGCTTGATGACCATCAGCTCGTGGCCGGGCACCCGCGCGGAGACGTTGCCGGCGGTCCAGATCACGAGCTCGTACTTGGTCAGTTCGCGGTGCAGGTCGGCGACCGTGCGGCGCAGCTCTGCCGTGGCGGACATCAGTTCTTCCCCTCGAGAGCCTCGCGGCGGAACCGGCGCAGCCGGCGCATGACATCGTTGCCACCCCGACCGAAGTGGTCGTGCAGCTCCTGGTATTCGAGAAACAGCCGTTCGTAGGCGTCGACGTTCTCCGGGATCGGCGTGAAGACGTGACGCTGCACCGAACCCATGGCGGCCGCTGCGCCGCGGATGTCCTCGTACGCGCCCGCCGCGACCGCCGCGTGCATCGCCGAGCCGAGCGCCGGCCCCTGCTCGGAACCGATGACCGACAACGGCAGATCGGTGACGTCGGAGTAGATCTGCATCAGCAACCGGTTCTTGATCAGGCCACCGGCGATCACCAGCTCGGTCACCGGCACACCGGCGTCGGTGAACCCGTCCACGATCACCCGCGTGCCGAACGCCGTGGCCTCCAGCAGCGCGCGGTAGACGTCCTCGGCCTTCGTGGCCAGCGTCTGCCCGAGGACCACACCGGACAGTTCGTGGTCGACCAGCACGGACCTGTTGCCGCTGTGCCAGTCCAGCGCGATCAGCCCGTGCTCGCCGACCGCCTGCTTCGCCGCCCGTTCGGTGAGCACCTCGTGCACGGTGAGTCCGCGTTCACGCGCCTCGTCGTGGTACGCGGGCGGCACCTGGTTCTTCACGAACCACCCGAAGATGTCGCCGACACCGCTCTGCCCCGCCTCGTAACCCCAGAGGCCCGGGATGATCCCGCCGTCCACGACACCGCACATGCCCGGTACTTCACGCAGGGCCTCGCCGCTCATCACGTGGCAGGTGGAGGTGCCCATGATCGCGACCATCTGGCCGGGTTCCACGGCCTGCGCGGCCGGGGCGGTGACGTGCGCGTCGACGTTGCCGACGGCGACCGCGATCCCCTGCGGGAGTCCGGTCCACTCGGCGGCCTCGGCGCTGAGCGATCCCGCGCGGTCGCCGAGAGCCGACAGCGGGTGGTCGAGCTTGTCGGCCACGAAGGTCGCGAACGCCGGGTTGAGCTCGGCGAGGAACTCCTCGCTCGGATACGCGCCGTCCTGGAGGATTCCCTTGTAGCCGGCGGTGCAGGCGTTGCGGGTGTACTGGCCGGTGAGCTGCCAGATGATCCAGTCGGCTGCCTCGACCCAGCGGGCCATCGCCGCGTAGACCTCGGGCGCCTCTTCCAGGACCTGCAGTCCCTTGGCGAACTCCCACTCCGAGGAGATGAGGCCGCCGTAGCGCGGGAGCCACGGTTCCTTGCGGTCGCGGGCCAGGTCGTTGATCCGGTCGGCCTGCGGCTGGGCGGCGTGGTGGCGCCAGAGCTTCACGTAGGCGTGCGGGTTGTCCGCGAATTCGGGCAGCTCGCACAGCGGCGTCCCGTCCGCGGTGACCGGCACCATCGTGCACGCGGTGAAGTCCGTGCCGATGCCGATGACGTGCTCCGGCGCGATGCCCGCTGCCTCCACGGCCTGTGGGACGGCGGTCCTCAGGACGTCGACGTAGTCGGCCGGCACCTGCAACGCCCACTCAGGCGGCAGGGCCTTGCCCGTCACGGGCAGCGCGCGGTCCACGACACCGTGGCTGTAGTCGTGCACCGCGGTGCCGAGTTCGGCACCGTCGCGGACGCGGACGACCACCGCGCGACCGGACAACGTGCCGAAGTCGACGCCCACCACACAGGCGTCGGGATGGATCGTCTTGTCAGTCACGGACCTGAGTGTTATCGCTAACATTCCGTCCGTCAAGACGCTGATGGAACGACGTGAAACCCTTGATAAAACCGGTATGCGCAATCAAGTGAACGCACGACAACCGCGCGGCCGTCCAGCGTCTGCAAGTACCACCAACCCATGATTGAAGCGCCTCCAACCACACCCAACCTGTTCGACGGTCGCCGAACGTGTTGGGTATGGTTAGAGGCCTGTTGATCTTGAGTTGGTGGTACTTGCAGATGCCTTGAAGCGGGGTCAGGCCGGTGGCGCCACGCTGTTCCGCGGCACCAGAACCGGGGCGATCGTCCGCCGCGGGCGGGCGGACTCGCCCTCGCTCACCTGCTCGAGCAGCAGCCCGAGCGTCTCCCGCGCACCGCGGCGAAGTCGGGGCGGACGGTCGTGAGCGGCGGGATGAAGTAGGCCGCCTCCGGCACGTCGTCGAACCCGATCACGCTGACGTCGTGAGGCACGCGCCGCCCGCGCTCGTGCATGGCGCGCAGGACACCGAGCGCGAGGTGGTCGTTCGACGCGAAGACAGCGGTGACCTCCGGCATGCGTGCCAGCATCTGGCCGGCCCGGTAGC
>NZ_VSRL01000220.1 GCF_012184385.1 Lentzea indica | reverse complement strand
TCGCGGACGCCGGCCCGCAGGCGAGGTGCGGCACGAGCACGGCGACGCGCTGGCCCCGCTGCCCGCGATCGCGATCGGCTACCGCGTGCCGGACCCGGTCACCGACATCGACGGCTACCTCGCGTACCTGGTGCTCGCCGGCGTACTGACGGACGGCGACAGCTCGCGCCTGCAGCAGCGCCTGGTGCACCGCGAAGGCATCGTGATCGACCTGAACGCCGGCTGCGGCCTGTTCGGACCGCTCGAGGCCCGCGACCCCGACACGTTCAGCATCACCGCGATCCACACCGCCGAGGTCTCCGCGGAGCAGGTCATCTCGGCCATCGACGAGGAACTGCAGAAGCTCGCGCAGGAGCCGCCGTCGGCGGAGGAGCTCGCGAAGGTCACCGCCCGCTGGGCGTCGACCATGCACAAGGAGCACGACCGGCTCACGAACCGCACGCTGGGCCTCGGCTCGGCGGAGCTGCTGTTCGGCCGCGCCGAGCTGATCTACGAACTGCCCGAGCGGATCGCGTCGGTGACCGTGGACGAGGTGTCCGCCGCGGCCAAGGCCCTGCGTCCCGACTCGCGTGCACTTCTCTTCATCAAGCCCACCGGAGGAGCCCAGTGACCGCCTCGATTTCCTCTCCGGGGAACAAGACCCACCGGTCCGCCGAGGAGATCGGACGCACCTCCGCTGGTCCGCGTCCGCTGCCGGAGCTGGGCCTGCAGAAGGCGACCGCTGATCTGTCCACTGTGGACACCGTGCTGCCGAACGGCCTGCGCGTCATCGCGGTCAAGCGCGCCACCGTGCCGATGGTCGAGGTGCGGCTGAGGGTCCCGTTCGCGGACCCGGCCGCCTCCAGCGCCGGTTCGCCGCACTCCGCTCAGGCGGAGGTGCTCGCGAACACCGTGCTGACCGGCACCGCGACCCGCTCGCGCGTGGAGATCGACACCGAGCTGGCGCTGGTCGGCGGCGAGCTCGACTCCGTGGTCGACCCGGAGCGCCTCAGCATCACCGGCAACGCGCTGGCCACCGGCCTGAGCACCGTGCTGGACGTGCTGCGCGACGTGCTGACGTCCGCCTCGTACCCGGCGGACGAGCTGGAGCGCGAGCAGGCCCGCCTGGTCGAGCGCATCGCACTTGCTCGCTCGCAGCCGAACGTCATCGCGCGAGAGGCGTTGCAGAAGCTGCTGTACGGCGACCACCCGTACGCCAAGGAGATGCCGGAGGCCGACGAGGTCGCCGCCGTCACCCGTGACGACGTGCTCGCGTTGCACCGCAAGGCGTTGCTGCCGCGCGGCTCGGTCTTCGTGATCGTCGGCGACGTCGAGCCTGCCGAGGCCGTGGCCCAGATCGGCGAGGCGCTCGGCGCGTGGCAGGGCGAAGGCGAGGCCGTCCAACTGCCGCCGCTGCCCGCGGTTTCCGGTGGTGACGTCCTGCTGGTGCACCGCGCCGGTGCCGTGCAGTCGCAGATCCGCCTTGCCGCGCAGGCGATTCCGCGGACCGACGAGCGCTACCCCGCGCTGCAGCTCGCGAACCTGGTCTACGGCGGCTTCTTCTCGTCCCGGCTGGTCGAGAACATCCGCGAGGACAAGGGCTACACCTACAGCGCCCGTTCGCACCCCGAGTTCACCATCCACGGCGCCACGCTGCTGATCGACGCGGACACGGCCTCGGAAGTGACGGCGGCGGCGCTGCTGGAGACCCGCTACGAGCTGGCGCGGCTGGGCATGGTCCCGCCGTCGGAGTCCGAAGTGGACGTCGCACGCCGGTACGCGATCGGCACGCTGCTCACCACCACGTCCTCGCAGTCCGGCCTGGCGTCGTTCGTCGTGAACCTCGTCGGCCTGGGCCTGGGCATCGACTGGCTGGTGGCGCACCCGCAGCGCCTGCAGGCCGTCACGCCGGAGCAGGTGGCCGCGGCGGCGCTGGAGTTCTTCGCGCCGGGCAACTTCACCGGCGTGCTCGTCGGCGACGCCGAGCTGCTGAAGCCGAAGCTGTCCGCATTGGGTGGGGTTTCGTTCCAGTGAGTTTCGATCTGGTCGGCCTGCCCGCGCTGTCGAGATTCACGATCGACCGGTCCGAGCCGTTGCGCGGCGACGAGGAACGGCTCGCCGCGTTGTGGCCCAAGGCACGGATGATCGTGATCGACACGCGTGGGCGCACGCTCGTGGCCGACCGTGGCACCCGTGTGGTCGACCGGCCCGCTGTGGAGTTCGGCGAGCAGCCGCCGTTGAACGCCGTCCTGCTGGGTGAGCAGGACGGCGTGGCGTACTGGGCGGTGCCGGTGCCCTCGGAGGACTACGAGCCGGTGCCGATCGCGCGGGCTTGGGGGCCGCCGGAGCTGACGGACGAGCCGCAGTGGCTCGATCTGCGGCAGGCCGGGGCGACGCTGGACGACATGTCGGCGGGGTTGTTCACGACCGCGGCGGCGTTGTTCCAGTGGCACCGGCTCGGGAGGTTCTGCGCCAAGTGCGGGGCTCCGGCCGTGGTGGAGAAGTCCGGCTGGGTCTCGGTCTGTTCCGGGTGCGGGCGGGAGGAGTACCCGCGCACCGACGCCGCGGTCATCTGCCTCGTGCACGACGGCGCGGACCAGGTGCTGGTCGCTCGTGGTCCTGAGTGGCCCGAGGGGCGGTTCTCCGTGCTGGCGGGGTTCGTCGAGGCCGGCGAGTCGCTGGAAGCCTGCGTGGCGCGGGAGATTCTGGAAGAGGTCGGGGTCGCTGTTCGGGACATCCGGTATCTGGGATCTCAGCCTTGGCCGTTTCCCCGGTCGTTGATGATCGGGTTTGAGGCTGTGGCTGATCCTTCCGAGCCGTTGACGCTGGCCGACGGGGAGATCGCCGAGGCCAAGTGGGTCTCGCGGGCTGATGTGCGGAAGGCCATCGAGGTTCCTGGCAGTGTTGCGGGGCTCGGGCTCGCGGGCGGGGCCTCGATCGCGTTCCGGATGCTGCAGAGCTGGGCGGCAGCCGGCCACAGCGGGTGACGCGACATCTGTTCAGCTGATTCGACGGTGCGATCAGGTTGCGCCGATTAGCCTCTTCCGGTGTGGTCTAGTCACGCACATCACACCGATAGTGAGGGGGGCTCATGAGCAACCCAGAGCTCGAAGCGCGCAACGCGGCCCTGCGCGGCCAGGTCGACTCGATGCTGGCGAACCTCGAACGCCAGACGGCCGAGCTGAAGCAGGCGCAGGCCGAGGCGATGGCCAAGGTCGGCCGTGCGACCTCGCAGGACGGCCTGGTCGAGGTCACGGTCAACGCCGGTGGCATCGTCACCGACGTCAAGTTCGCGCCGGCCGCGTTCGAACGCAGCACGCCGGAGAAGCTCGGGCGAAGTGTCGTGGCGACGATCCAGCAGGCCGCCCTCTCAGCGCGAGAGCAGGCCGACGCCGCGCTCGCGCCCTACCAGGAGGGCATTCCCGACCTGCCGGACCTGTTCCCCGGCATGCCGTCGATCAAGGACCTCATCCCGAGCCCGCCTCCCGTCGTGCAGCCTTCACAGTCACAGGCACAGCGGCATGACGACGACGAGCCGCCGGAGTCCTTCATGGACCGCCGAGGGGGCCAGTGGTGAGCGGCTTCGAGGTAGACCCGACGGCGCTGCGCTCGGCGTCGCCGAAGTTCTCGGCGGCAGGCGACAAGCTGCAGACCGCGTGGGAGACGCTGCGCGGCGTGCTCGACGCCAACAACGGCTGCTGGGGCGGTGACGACGCGGGCAAGGAGTTCGAGAAGTCGTACGTGCCCATCGCCGACAAGGCGCGGCAGGCGTTCCCGGCGCTCGTCGAGGGCATCCACTCGATCCGCACCGGCCTGGACGCCTCGGCTGACACCTGGGAAGCCGTCGACCAGGGCGGCGCTCAGTCGCTCGGAGGGAAGTGAGCCGTGGGCATCGAGATTCCGGGCGCCGTCCAGTGGCTCACGCCGATCGTGGTCGGCGCGAAGTGGCCGGAGGGCGACGAGGACAAGCTGCGCGCCATGCGGGACGCGTGGGAGGCCGCCGCGAAGTCGGTCGGCGAGGTGCTCGGCGACGGCAACAGCGCGTCGTCGGCTGCATTGGGCTGCATGAGCGGGCAGACCGCGGAGAAGTTCGAGGAGCACTGGCAGAAGTACACCGAGGGCGACGCTTACCTGGTCAACCTGCAGCAGATCTGCACCGACCTCGCCGCTGGCTGCGACAACGCGGCGCTGGGCATCGAGTACACCAAGCTCAGCATCATCGCCGCCCTGATCATCCTGGCGGCGCAGATCGCCGCGATGATCGCCTCGGCGGTGGCCACGTTCGGCACGTCGACCGCGGGCATTCCGATCGCGCAGGCGGCGACCCGCATCACCGTCCAGATGATCTTCCAGCAGCTGATCAAGCAGATCATCATCAACGTGGCGATCAACGTCGGCGTCGACGCGGCCATCCAGGGCATCCAGTTCGCCTCGGGCGAGCGGAAGTCGTGGGACATCGGCAAGACGGTCGACGCGGGCATCGCGGGCGTCGCCGCCGGCATCGCGTCCGGTGGTGTCGGCGCGGTGAGCAAGGGACTCGGTAGCGCGAGCAGCAACTTCGCCCAGGCCGCCGGGCGTGGCGCGGTGGAAGGCGCCATCGCGGGTGCGACCGGCAACGTGCTGAACAACCTCGCGCACGGCAAAGTCAGCGCGGAGGACTTCGGCTCGGCGATACTCTCCGGCGGTACCTCCGGCAGCGTCGGCGGCGCGATCGGCGGGATGCAGACCCGCCACGAGGGGCTCTCCCAGACCTGGGACACCGGGACGTCGCCAGACGGCCAGTACACCTCCGGGGCGAACACCCAGGGGCACACCTACACGACGCCCGACGGGGCGACCACGCGCGCCAACATCGACGGCAACCCGTATCAGGGCGGATGGGGATCCGACAACGCGAGCAAGATCCCCAGCGACGGTGGGCCGAACAACGTCAACGACCCGACCGAGAGCGACTACCAGGTCAAGTCCTCGGCGAACCCGCCGCGGATGGTCGGGGAGCTCGACCTGCCAGACCCACCGCCGCGGAAGTAGCTACCGCCAGGGCTGCCAGCCGGGAATCGGGGCGTGATCCGGACGGGTCTCGCCCCAGTTCGAGCTGCCCGGCGGCAGCACGTTGTGCTCAGCCAGCCGCATCCGGCCGCGCACTCGCCACCAGTCCGCCAGCAGCCATGCGGTCAGCGGCACCGTGATCAGGATTCCGACCCACACGGCGAGGCCGATGGTGATGAACATCCAGGCGAAACTGCCGGTGACGGACGCGACGAACAACCGCCAACCGATGCCGGAGGTCACGTAGTTGCTCAGGTTCAACCCGGTCGTCCGCCGCACGGCCCACAGGTGCAGCTCGCGCCACTCCTCGACCGACATCCGGGTGGGCTGTGTCGGCGTTCCCTGGCGCGACCGGATCAGCTCGGCGAGCTCACCTGCCTGCACCACAGGCAGAATCCACTGCTGTGGTCGTGCGACGAGCCGCAGCAGCGGGCCCGCGCCGACGCGCATCGTCACGCCACCGGGCACCTGCCACGGCTGGACGTTCGGTGCGGCGCCGGGCTGCACCAGCGTCACATCACCCATCCACATCGCTTGCGGGTAGACACCGCCCTCGTGCGACTTGTTCAGTTTGTGCACCAGGCGGTCCCGCTGCACGTACAGCGACGCGCCGTTGCGCAGCGGCACCCGCACCTCGATGTTGCGACCGAGGCTGGCGCCCAGCCGGAACATCCGCCCGCCGAGGTGTCCCAGTGCCGGACACAGCACCAGCAGGACGGGCACCCAGACGTATCCGCCTTTGCCGATCAGCCAGAACACGCTCACCGGCACCGAAAGGAGCGCCACTCGGCCCCAGGTCCGTGGCACGTTCCGGTTCAGCACCCACACCACGCCGGCGACACCCGCGAACGCGGGCGCGACCCACGGCACGCCGGGCGTGATGAGCAGCGCAACCGCAGGCAGCACAACGGTTCCTGCCAACGCGAGCGTCGCGCCGACCAGCCAGCGCATGGCGAGCGGAGGCCCGCTGGGTGAAACCGCAGGTCCCTGTGTCGGTGTGGTCGGCTCGCCCACGGGTGGTGGAGCGTCACCGGACTCGGCGCTGTTGCCCGTGACGACAGCGGCCGAGTGCACGTCGGGCAGGCCCGCAACCCGGGACCGCACAAGGGAAACGAACTTCTGGGGCTCCTCGACCGGCAGCACCTGCTCTCCCGAGGTGGTTCGCAGCACCACGACGTCGCCTGCCGGCACGGGAAGGCCGCGACCATCGGTCAGCGTGATCCACGGTGCCTCGCCGGGCACCGCTTGCCGCGTGCTGATGCCGAGGAGATCATTGAATCCGTAGGACAGCTTGGTCGGCCCGCTGGACGCCATCCGCCCGCCGCCGGACATCGCCGTGATCTCCAGGCCGCTGTCGGTGACCTCGACCGCGTCGTTGTACCAGCTGGGCCTCGGGTCGACGCGGAACTCGAACAGCACCTTGTTCGGCGCGCGTTTCGACACGAGGTGCGCCAGGTACGTCGCAACGAGCGGGAGCCCTACCAGGATCGGCATGTTCACGGCGGGCGACTTGCTGCCCACGACGATGACGGCGATGATCGCGACGGCGGCCGACACGCCCAGCGCGACGAATGGCCAGTGGTGCGGCTTCATGGCCCTCATCTTGGCGAGGACGCACGACGAACGCACGCTTAACGCACACAACCGCCGTCGCCCGCCGGGCGGATGTGCGGGCGCATGACGTCGGTGATGCCCTTGAACGCGTACGGGTCGACGCCCGCGACCATGACGATGTCGCGGTGGTCCGTGGTGCCCATGCTTTCGTTGTCGGCAGGCGGGAACCAGGGGAGCAGGCTGCCTGCGTTCATGTAGTGGGTGACGTAGGCGCGGCGCGTGCCGTTGCTGGTGTTGGGCAGCGAGCGGTGCAGCAGGTGGCCGTCGAACACCAGCGCGTCGCCCGCCTTCAGCTCGACCGGGACGGCCTGGTCGTCGGTGAACCCGTGCGCTTCCTTGGTGCAGTCGAACCCGGGGTCCTCCTGCTCGCGGTCGGGGTAGAGGTAGCCGGTGCGGTGACTGCCCGGGATCACCCACAGGCAGCCGTTCTCGGTGGTGGCGTCGTCGAGCGCGAGCCAGACCGCGGTGAGGCTGCGGTCCCTGGTCGGGATGTGGGTCTCGTCCTGGTGCCAGGCCTGGCCGGGTTTGCCTGCGGCCTTGATGAACAGCATCGACTGCATCATCTTGACGTTCGGGCCGATGACGTCCGTGAGCGTCTCGGTGATCTTCGGGAGCTGGGCGGTTTTGAGCAGCAGGTCCGAGATCTTGTGCGGAAAGTGCAGGCACAGCACGTCGGTGACGTTCTCGTAGCCGACCTCGCGGCAGATTTTCGCGGCTTCGTCGTGGATCTCGGCCAGCTGACCGCCCGTGAGGACATCGTTGATGATGGTGTAGCCGTCGTGCTCGAAGTTGGTCACATGTGCATACTCCGATTGACGGCTCGGGGCGGTCCATGCGCGGAGGTGGCCTGGTGTTGTCCGGATGTACACCGGCGGTCGCCGACTACCCGGCCGGTGCCCGGCTGCCGTTGCGAGTGATCGACGACTACGAGTTCGTGTGGATGTTGCGGGGGCGGGCTGTCTTCGTGACGCCGGGGTGGTCGGCTCCGCTGGTTCCCGGCTCGGTGGTGCTGATCCCGCCTGGCTTCGTGCACGGCATCGACTGGGACCCGGCCCGGCCTTCGCGGCACGGGTATGTCCACTTCGGATTCATGGACGTTCCGGTCGCGGAGCCGGTGTTCGCGCCCATGACATCGGACAATCCGATCGCCGGGTTGTGCGCGTACCTGCTGGCCGGAGGGCCGGTTGAGGAGACCGTGCGGTTCCTGGTGTCGGTGGTGCTGGCCGAACCCGTGCTCGAACCGGTGTCCGGGCCGTTGGCGGCGGCGGTGTCGTTCCTGCGGTCGGTGTGGGCGGAACTGCCGTTGCGCCGGGTGACGGTGGTGGAGCTGGCCGCGGCGGCGACGGTCACCCGCGGGTACCTGAACCGCGTGTTCCAGGCCGAGTTCGGGGTGAGCGTCGCGCCGCGCTGGAACGGGTGCGGTGTGCGCGGGCGGAGACGCTGCTGCTGCGCACCGATCTGACCGTCGAGGCGGTGGCGCGGCAATGCGGGTTCGCCGATGTCAGCCACTTTTCGCACCGGTTCCGCGCGTTGTACGACGTGGCGCCGTCGGCGTACCGGGGCGTGCCGTCGGCGTTGGATCACGCCGGGGTGCGCAGGCTGGCCCGGCTCATCCAGTGACGGCCAGGCCGGTCCAGGAGATGTAGCCGTCCGGGCGGACGGTGGCTTCGACGCCGTCCAGCACGATCGACGTGCCCTTGCCGTCGGACAGGTCCAGGCCAGGGACGAAGGTTCCTGCCAGTGGGTGTTCGCAGCCGGTGTCGTAGCGGATGTCGGTGCCCTGGACCATCGCGGAGATGCGGCGTTTGACGTCGGGCAGGTCCAGCAGGTCGTTGAAGAGCGCGTAGAGCTCGCGGGCCTGCGGGTCGGGGCGGGTCAGTGCCACCTGGGCCATGGTGTTGCGCAGGACGCGGGCGGCCACCGGGTGGCGTTCGGTGGTGTAGGTGTCGATCAGGGCCGAGTCGCCGGTCGCCAGTTTCCAGCCCAGGTTCAGGGCGTCCTGCAAGCCCAGGTTGAGGCCCTGGCCGCCGAACGGGGAGTGCACGTGGGCGGCGTCGCCGGCCAGCAGGACGTTGCCGTGGCGGTACGTGGTGGCCTGGCGGGTGTTGTCGGTCCAGACGGTGGCGGTGTGGACGGCGGTGATGCGGACGTCGCGGCCACTGACTCGGCGGAGGCTGGCTTCGAGGACGTCCGCGCTGACGTCACGGGTTGCGGGCGGGCCGTCGTACTCGATCATCATGATGCGGCCCTTGAGAGGGCCTGAGGCGTAGACGCCGGTGGGGGTGTGGTTCCAGCCTCGGTCCAGTTCGCCGTCCAGGTCGACGATCGCCTGGTAGCCGGTGAGGCTGGGGCCGGTGCCGGGGAAGTCGATGCCAGCGAGTTTGCGGACGGTGCTGCGGCCGCCGTCGCAGCCGACCACGTACTCAGAGCCGAGGTCGAGGGTGGTGACGTCGACACCGCGGCGGATGGTCACGCCCAGTTCCTGGGCGCGGGCTTCCAGAAGGCGTTCCAGGGCTTGCTGGCTCAGCATGACCAGGTCCTGACCGTCCAGTTTGAACAGTCCGGCGAAGTGGCCCGTGCTGCGGCGGTACCAGGCGAGGCGGGAGGTCTCGGCCTCGCTCGCCGCGGTGATGGCCGAGCCGAGGCCGCGCATGGCCAGCATGTCGAAGGTGCGGCCGCTGATCATGTGGGCCTTGATGGTGTCTGCCTGGGTGGTGAGGCGTTCCAGCACGGTGGTGCGGACGCCTTGGAGGGCTAGTTCGCAGGCGAGCAGGAGGCCCACGGGGCCTGCGCCGACGACGGTGACGTCCCCAGAGGTTTTCATGAGCAACATTTGACGATGAAAACGTCGCGGTGTCAAACCTGATTTAGGATGGGGCGGTGACGGAGCCGATCTACTCGTGGCTGTACGTGCAGCAGGGCGTCGATGCCGTGAAGGCGGCGATGGGGCGCCGGATGGAGGTGGAGGCCGGGTGCTCGTTGCTGGAGCACGTGGCGCTTTACCAGCTGCACCACAACGGTGGGCGGTTGAAGATGCTGGAGCTCGCCGAGCTGCTGGACGTGAGTCCGTCCGGGGTCACGCGGTTGATCGAGCGGCTGGTGAAGCGCGGGTGGGTGACGCGTGAGCAGCCGCCGGACAACCGGCGGCTGGTCTTCGCGGTGCTGACGGCCGAAGGGGAAGAGGCGTGTCTCGGCACCACGGCGCGGGTGTATCGGGCGTCGCTGGCCGAGGAGTTCACCGGGCTGCTGAACGAGCGCGACCTCGCCGACCTGCGCCGGATCGGGCGCAAGCTGCTCGAGGGGCACGGGCGGTGGGACGTGAAGCGGTTCGCGCCCTCAGAGGAGTGACGGCAGGACGTGCTCCTCGGTGACCATCAGGCCGGTCGTGGCCATGGTCTCGGCGAGGTCCGGATCCCAGCTCGCGGTTTCTGGACGGGCGTTCAAGGTTGGGAGCTCGACTCCGCGTGCGATCAGCGTGGCGACGGCCTCGCGGTAGTCGTTCGCTGACATTCGCCACGCCGTGCCGCCGGTCCAGGTGAGGATCTCGTTGGTGACGCGGATGCCGTCCGGTGTGAAGTCGTTGTGGCACTTGACGATCTTGCCGTCGAGGTGGTGCCTGGCCTGCGCGGTGAGGCCGTCAGGGAGCACCATCAACGGGCCGGGCACGCCGGATTCGAGCAGACGCGGGCTGCGGACGACGGTGATCTCCCGCGCTCCGAGGGTGTCGTTCAGCGTCAGGTAGCCCTGCGACGTGAGAACCGGGTTGCTGTAGGCGTCGGGCAGCACGCCGGAGCGCTCCCAGTCGGTGCCGGCCAGCTGCAACGCCTTCTGCACGATGCGCGTGAGCGGGCGGCCGTCGTCGAGATCGTTGCCCGCCAAGGCGAAGCGGGTCGTCCACCGCCGGGGCTCGGAAGCCAGCTTCGCGAGGATCGACGCGGCCTGGTTCGCGATCATCGGCAACGCGGGCTGCGGGATCTTGCCGTACTTCCGCACGTGCTCGATCCACTCGGCGGCCCACGGGCTGGAAAGGAGTCCGTGCTCGCGCAGTGCGAACTTCAGCACGGCGTCCGCGGTCGAGGCCTCCTCAGGCGAGGACATGCCGACCGGCTTGCCGTGCACGGACTCCAGCACCTCGGGCAACGTGCTGCCGTGGGCGCGGAGATGTTCGTCCAGGCGTGCCAGCGAGATCTGGCGGCGAGCCGGGTGGTCGATCGGCTTGCGCAGCAGCTCACCGAGGGCGGTCGCGGTGCGCGCGTCCTCGATGCGGAAGCTGAACGCCGACCTGCCGCCGCCCTCCATCGTCTCGCGCGCGAGGCGCCAGAACTCCTCCAGCTCGGGGCGGTCGTACTCGATCACGACGCCAACATAGGCCTTGACAGATCGCGGTGGTGAGCGGACCGTACCTAACCATGAGCGTTCTACCTAACCGCGATAGGCAAGCCGAACGGCGTGAGGCCACCCGAAGAGAGATAGTCGACGCCGCGTGGGAGATCGCGCGCCGCGACGGGCTGGCCGCGGTCACGTTGCGCGAGGTCGCGGCCATGGTCGGCATGCGCTCACCGTCGCTGTACTCGCACTTCGACTCGAAGAACGCGATCTACGACGCGATGTTCGGCCAGGCGTGGTCGCTCTTCCTCGCCGAGGCCGAAGAGAATCTCGAACGTCTGCCGGCAGCGCCGCGCGAGGCGCTGCTGGACATGTCGGAGCACTTCTTCGACTTCGCGGTCGCCGACCTGGCCCGCTACCAGCTGATGAACCAGCGCTCCATCCCCGGCTTCGTGCCGTCCGAGGCCGCCTACGCCCCGTCGGTCGAGGTGATGGAGAGGTTCATCGCCGCGATGCACCGGCTCGGCGTCACGGACGGCGCCGACATCGACCTCTACCTCGCGCTCTGCGGCGGTCTCGTCGACATGCAGCTGGCCAACGACCCCGGCGGCGACCGCTGGCGTCGTCAGTTGCCCCGCGTGATGGACATGTTCGCCGACGACGTCGCTCTGCCGGGACCACCACTCAGGAGACCCCGATGACCTCGACACTGATCACGAAACCCCGTACGTCCGCGCTCGACCGCGACACCGCGATGCGCCTCGCGAAGACCGAGTACGAACGATTCCTCGCCCTGCTCGAAGGCCTTGCCCCGCAGGACTGGAGCAAGCCCACCGGCTGCCCTGGGTGGGACGTGCGCGCGATGGCGGCGCACCTGCTCGGCATGGCCGAGATGTCCGCGTCGATGCGGGAGGGCATGCGTCAGGTCAAGCTCGCCCAGGCGCGCGGCGGCGTGTTGGTCGACGCGCTGACCGCGCTGCAGGTCGAGGAACGCGCCGGCATGTCACCCGCTCAGATCGTCGCTCGCTACGCCGAGGTGACCCCGCGGGCGGTGAAGGCCCGGCGCCGCACGCCGTGGTTCGCGCGCAGACACAAGATGCCGACCACCGAGACGGTCAACGGCCGGGAGGAGGCGTGGACGCTGGGCTTCGTCACTGACGTGATCATGACCCGCGACCCGTGGATGCACCGGACCGACATCGCGAAGGCCACCGGTGCCCCCATGGTGCTGACTGCGGACCACGACGGGGTCCTGGTCGACGACGTCGTCCACGAGTGGGCCGAGCGGCACGGCCGGCCGTTCACCCTGCACCTGACCGGCCCGGCCGGCGGCACGTGGGGCTCCGACGGCCCGAAGCTGGAGTTCGACGCGGTCGAGTTCTGCCGGGCGCTCTCCGGCCGCGGGACCGCCCCACTGGACACCGAAGTCCCGTTCTAGGGGTCGACCCGATCCAGCGCCGCGCCGTCCCACGTCGTCTGCGTGCACGCGACGCCACGGCCGTTCTTGGGCCGCAGCACGTCGTAGATGTGCATGCGCGGAATCTTGTCCGACACGCCCCAGCCGCTCGGCCAGGTGATCACCCAGTCCATGTCGAGGTCGACCAGCAGGCCGAGCATGCGCGCGATGGTCGGGTCGTCGAGACGTTCGAAGGCCTCGTCCAGCAGCACCAGGCGCAGCGGGTCGAACTCGTCGCTCACCGCGTCGTAGAAGCTCGCGGCGGCCGCGAACAGCGTCACGTACGAGATCAGCCGGGTCTCACCGGACGAGAGCTGACGGAGCCGCCGTTCGCGCGGGTTGCCGTCGGGGCCCGTGTCGGCGACGGTGACCGTGAACTGGTGCCACGTGCGGTAGTCCAGCGCTCGCGACAGGATTTCGGCGTAGCCACCGGAGTGCGTGTCGCGCTCGTTCTCGATCCGTTCGGTGAAGACGCGGCGCAGCGTGGCGTCCTGCTCGGGCGTGCGTTCGCCGAACGGGAGCCGCACGAGCGCAAGCGCTTGCCGCGTCTGGTCGTCGAGCGCGCTGGACGACTTCCAGGACAGCTTCACGTGCACGCCCTGGCTGGAACGGGCCTGGGAGAGGACCTCGTTCATGCGCTTGGTGAGGTTCTCCGCGACGGTGATCTGGCCCCGCAGCCACTCGGCGAGGTCGCGGATCAGGTAGTCGGCGAAGATCCCCTGGTACTGCTCGTCGAGGAACCCGCGCTGCTCGGCGAGTTTCGTCGTGACCTGGCGGGCGGCGACGGCGACGGGCTTCGCGCCTTCCTCGCCGGTCACCGTCACGGTCAGCAGGCCCGCGTGCTGCTCGGCGGCGATGTCGTGGCTGCCGGCGAGCGAGGTCTGCAACGCCTGCAGCTTGGCGATCACGGTGGCCTCGGTGCCGCCACGGCGATCGCCCGCGTCGGCGATGGCCTGCCGCACAAGGGCTTCTTCTGGTGCTTCGGGGAAGGCGGCGGCCAGCAGGCCGGGTGCGCGCACGGTCGCCTGGAAGTTCTGAGCAGCCCGTTCGAGCGCCTCAGACGCGTCGCTGACCTGAGTGGAGTTGCTCTCCAGCAACGCTTCCAGCTTCGCCGCCTGCTCACGCGCGGTCGTGATGCTTTCGCGCACGCCCTTGAGATCCTCGCGCATCTTCTTGCGCGACTTCTCCAGCTGCGTGAGCTGTTCGCTGATCTCCTTGGCCTCACCGCCGACCGCGTCGGTCAGCTCGGCCAACGTTCCGGCCTGAGCCGCGTAGTCGATGCACCGGCTGTCGGCGTCGGCTTCCGCGGTCTGCCGGTCCGCCACGGCCTCGTGGTAGCGGTGCGAGGCGTCGGTGAGGTCGGAAATCGTGCCCTGGCAACGCCTTCGCACGGCGTCACCGAGCAGGTCCGCCGTCCGCTGGGCATCGCTGGCCGCGGCTTGTGCCTGGCGCAGCGCTTCGGTGTCCGACGGCAGCCCGGCGTCGCCTGCCTGCCGGGTCAGTTCGCTGCGAGCGGCTTCGAGGCGGGAGTTGGCGTTCTCCAACGCATCCCGCAGCTCGAACGTGCGCTGCTGCGCCCGTGCCGCTGATTCTTCTGCGGCCTGGACGCGGCTGTGCTTCGCGATCAGCTCGCCGTCGCCGGGGAACGCCGCGACGTGCGCCTCCCAGGTGGCGACGTGCTCGTGGGCGCGGGCCAGCTCGTCCTCTGCGGTGCCGAGTTGCGTGCGCAGCTCGGCGAGTTCCTCTTCCAGTGCCGCGATTCGGCGTCCTCGGGCGGCTTCCCGCGCACCCGCACCGATGAACTCGGCCTCGGGCTTGGTCCACCGGCCGGTCAGCACGCCCGCACGCCACGCGCCGTCCGTGCTGATGTCGTCCAACGACACCGCGTGCAGCAGATCGGCGACGAGAGTCTCGGGAACCGGCGAACCCTCGACCGCCGGCACGAGGAAGTCAGCCAGCGAGCGACCGTCGACAGCCGGCCTCGGAACGGCCAGAACGTCGTTGAGCTCGATGTCCTGCGGGGTCACCCAGGCGTCCAGCAGGCCGCTCGCCTGCAGCGCCGCTTCCAGCCCTGCCCGTTCCGCGTCGGTCAGCGCGGGCACGAAGTCCACGAGCCGGTAGAACGGCGCGCCGACAGCCGGGTCCCGGTCAGCCGACGTGTACTGGCCCGGCACGGGAACTCGCTCGTTGCCCGAGCGCAGGCCCACCAGTTCCTCGTCGAGGGTGTCCAGGCGGGCGCGCAGTTCGGTGCGCTGCTGCGTGAACGCGTGCGCGGCGTCGCGTGCTGCCTGAACGAGAGGGCCGACCCACTCACGGGCGGTCGTGCTCAAGGTCCTCGCGGCGGCCGGATCGGCGGTCTGGGGCAGGGCGAGGACCTCGGTGGGGCGTTCGTCGAGCAGCGGGCCGCTGGACGTCCACACCTCGACCTGCTCCAGCCAGGTCTGCACGACCTCGGCCAGCTCCTGCAGCTCCTGGTTGCGCAGCGCGGTCGACTCGGTCGCGCCGAGCTGGGCGTCACGGGCCTTCTGCCGCAACGACTCCACCTCGCGCTGCTGAGCGTCCAGCGCCAGCGCCTGCTCGTGCAACGACAGCGCGAGCGCACCCCGTTGGCGTGCGAGGGAAGCGATGCCCGAGGTCTGGTCGACGACGGACGCCAGCGCGGCCAGCACGTCCTCGGTCGCGCGGCGGGCGGCACGCGGCGTTCGATCGGCAGCGGCCCGGCCTCGGGATCCGGCTTGGCG
>NZ_VSRL01000021.1 GCF_012184385.1 Lentzea indica | reverse complement strand
CGACGCGTGCGGCAGGCCTCGCCGCACATGCGCGGGCCGCTCGCGCTCGGCTCGGTCGCCAGCGCGATCGCGCTGTTCTTCGTGCTGTACAAGTTCACCGACGAGCTCGACGCAAGCAGCAGCTACAGCAGGTACAGGTACGAGGAGTACGCGCAGGAGAGCAGCGACGCCGGACTCGCGGTCGTGATCATCTCGATCGCGCTGATCTTCGTGGTGCTGCTCGCCGATCGGGTCATCGCCTGGCTCCTGGTCACGAAGAGCTTCCGGCGGGCCAACTTCCGCACGAGCCCTGGCGAGGAGGAGCTGTGGCGCAACGAGTGGAAGGTCCGGCGGCTCGGGCACTCGAACTACGCCGAAGCGCTCGAGCTCTACCCGACAGAGGAGGACGACGAGCCTGACGACCCCGACGAGGCGCAGGTGATCGTCTATCACGGTTACCGGCCGTTCGTCGGGTCCGGCACGATGTTCGAGCCGTGGTCCATGGCGCTGCCGCTGAAGCCCGACAAGGACAAGACCGACGCGCCGATGCCCGGATTCGCCCTGGCGGAGCTGTACGAGCACCTCACGAGCGAGCTGGTCAAGACCGGCCGTTCACCGTCGCTCTCGCCAGCCCACCGGCTGCGCGAGCTGAGGACGGGCGACTGCGTCGTCGTCTCCTCCATCGAGCTGATCGACCACATCGACGACGCCGAGGCGCGGATCGTCTTGCCGGACAAGGACCATTCACCCGAGACAGCGGTCGCCAAGTCCGTTGTGGACGATCTGATCGCCAGGCCGATGGAGTGGATGCGCTACTTCCGCTCGTTCCAGGTCGAGACCTGGGACCGGGACGTCGTCGTGTCCGCGTACCTGACGTTCGGGCTCGACGAGGAGATGCTCTACGTCGAGTGGACGCCCTGCATCCTGCACCCGATCGAAGCTCGGCACCGCCACATCGACGTGCTGCCGGAGCAGTCGATGCAGCCGTTCCTCGAGGCGGTCGTCGACCTGCTGAGGTTCCCCGCGACGCTGCCGAGGCGGTTCGCGACGGCAGTCGGCTGGATGAACCCGATCCACCAGGCCGAGGGCACGTTCGTCGCGGAACGGTACGGCGCCAGGACCAGCCTGCGCGAGCTCGCGAGCAGAAGCCAGGTGGACAACTACTTCCAGCTCACCGACGTCGAGCGCTACATCAAGGTGCTGGAGTCACGGCTGCTGCGCACGATGGGCGAGTTCCTGGAGAGCAAAGGCATCTCGGTCGCCGAGTTCATGGAACAGGCCATGCAGGTGACGAACAACAACGTGCACATCACCGGCCCGGTGATCTCCAGCAACATCGCCACGGCCGGCAAGGCACGCACGGGCAGCACCAAGGTCAGCACGGGCAAGGAAAGCTGATGAACGAACGGAAGTTCGAGATCCAGGGGCCGGTGATCGGCAGCAACGTCGGCACCAGCGGGCACGCCAGGACCGGGGACGTCCACATCGGACACATCAAGGACGTCGCCGCCGTGCTGCGACTCCTCGACGAGCTGCGCGAGGACCTCAACACCGCCCAGGCGCCGACGTCGACCATCGAGGTGGTCGACGACCTGCGGGTCGAGGCGCGCAAACCCAATCCCAGCAAGGACGTCACGACGCATCTGATGGACAAGCTGGCCGACCGGGGCCTCGGCGAGCAGATGAAGGACCTGGCGAAGGCCTTCGACGCGCTGTTCTGAAGCTAACCGACTTTGCGGGCGGTCGCGAACCGCGGCCGCCCCGCCAGGTCGGTGTGGTCGGCCACGTCCGTGAGCACCCGGCGTGCCGCCAGCAGCGCCGGCACGGATTCACCTTGCGTGTCATCGTGCTCGATCCCGACGACGCCACCGGGCTTGAGCCACCGTGCGGCCGCGGACACGACGTGCCGGATCACGTCCAGCCCGTCCGCACCGGAGAACACCGCGTGGTGCGGATCGTGCACCCCGACCTCGGGCTGCACGGGGGTTCCCTCTGGCACGTAAGGCGGATTGCACACCACGAGATCCACCAGCCCGTCCAGATCGGACAGCAACGACGGATCCGTGGCGTCGCCGGAGTGCAACCGGATCGGCGTGTCCCCTGCCGCGATGCGTGCTTCAGCGTTGCGCCGAGTCCACGCGAGCGCCTGCGGATCGATCTCGACGGCGTGCACCACCGCGTCCGGCCGGGCGGCGGCGATGGACAGCGCCAACGCACCGGTTCCCGTGCACAGATCCACGACGACAGGCGAGGAAACGCCGACGAGCGCCTTCAGGCCCCACTCCATCAGCAGCTCGGTCTCCGGCCGCGGCACGAACACGCCCGGCCCGACCTCGACCGTGATGGCCCCCATCGGCGCCCAGCCGAGGATGTGCTGCAACGGAATGCGCGAGGCCCGCGTCCTGACGAGCTTGTGCAGCTGGTCGATCACGGACGGATCGACCAGCGGGATGAGCGGCAGCCGCCCGCGTTCCACGCCGAGCACGTGCGCGGCCAGGAACTCCGCGTCGACGCGCGGACTGTCCACGCCCGCCTCGGCGAGGATCTTGGCCGCCTCGGAGATGGCGAGGCGGAGCGGCTGCCGGTTCATCATCGGTGAGAAGCTATCTCAGAAGTTGATCATGTGCCCGGCCAGGCCGTGCACAGCTTCCTTGACCGCTTCGCTCAGCGTCGGGTGCGCGTGCACGTTGCGGGCGACCTCGTGGACCGTGAGATCCCACTGCTGGGCCAGCGTGAGCTCAGGCAGCAGCTCGGTCGCCTCTGGGCCGATGATGTGGCCGCCGAGCAGCTCGCCGTGCGTACCATCGCTGATCAGCTTCACGAACCCGCCGAAGTCGCCGAGGCCGTGCGCCTTGCCGTTCGCGGTGAACGGGAACTTCGCGACCTGGACGTCGAAGCCCTTCTCACGGGCCTGCGCCTCGGTGTAGCCGAACGACGCGATCTGCGGCTGGCAGAACGTCGCCCGCGGGATCATCACGTAGTCGAGCTCCATGGTCTCGGCACCCGCGATGGTCTCCGAGGCGATGATGCCCATCGACTCGGCGGCGTGCGCGAGCATGAGCTTCGCGGTGACGTCGCCGATGGCGAAGATGTGCGGCACGGACGTGCGGCAGCGGCCGTCGATGTCGATGGCGCCGCGCTCGGTCAGCTTCACGCCGGTGTTCTCGAGGCCGTAGCCCTCGACGCGCGGCACGAAACCGATGGCCTGCAACACCTTGTCGGCCTCAAGGACCTCGTTCGCGCCATTCTTCGACACGGTCACGCGGACCTTCGGGCCGGACTCGTCGATCGACTCGACGCGGGTGCCGACGCGCACGTCGATGCCCAGCTTCTTGTAGCGCTTGAGCAGCTCGGCGGACACCTCGGCGTCCTCGAGCGGCACCATCCGGTCGAGGAACTCGACGACGGTGACCTTGACGCCGTAGTTGTGCAGCACGTAGGCGAACTCGACGCCGATCGCGCCCGCGCCGGCGATGATGATCGACTCCGGCAGGTCCTCGGTCATGATCTGCTCTTCGTAGGTCACGACGCGGTCGGACTTCTGCGTGTTCGGCAGCATCCGGGTCGTGGCGCCCACGGCGATGATCGCGTGGCCGAAGGTGATCGTCTCGTCCCCGACGGTCAGCGTGTGGTCGTCGGTGAAGTTGGCCCACCCGTTGTACTCGGTGATGCCGTTCTTCTTCATGAGGAAGTGCACGCCCTTGACGCGCCCGTCCGCGACCTTGCGGCTGCGCTGCCACGCCGCGCTGTAATCGAAGCTGACGGTGCCGTCGACCTTGATGCCGAACGTCTTCTGCTCGTGCGTGAAGATGTGCGCGAGTTCAGCGTTGCGCAACAACGCCTTCGACGGGATGCAGCCGACGTTGAGACAAACACCGCCCCAGTACTTCTCCTCGACGACGGCGGTCTTCAGCCCGAGCTGAGCCGCCCGGATCGCGGCGACGTAGCCACCGGGACCCGCACCCACGACGACGACATCAAAGTGTGCGCTCATGAGCACACACCCTAGGTCCCGAGCTGCTCCTGCAAGAACTCAACCGTCCGTTTCCAAGCGTTCTCCTGGGCGTGCGCTGTGGCGTGCGGAACACCACCACCCGAGAAGGTGACACCGGGCCCCGGATAGGTCACGTCGGTGGCCGGACGGTACGGCGGAGCCGCTATCAGGTGTCCTGCCTCGGGATACACGACGTGCTCGAACGGGAACGGGTGTTCGTGATCCTTCAGCCGCCGCATCGCGGCCTCGCTCAGCTCCGTGCTCGGCCACCCGTCGTCGTGCCCGGACGAGATGAGCAACACACCCCCGACGATGTTCTCGACCCGGATCTCGGTGTCCTCGGGGATGCCGTCGCTCAGGTCGAACGCGAGCCTGAGCGGCACCGGTTCGTCGTTCACGATCTTCGACCGCAGCTCGCCGCTCACGTAGTACGGCAGGTACGGCAGCGGCTCACCCTTCCAAGTCCACGACGCCGCCTCGTACGAGAGCTTCTGCAGCAGGTTCGCGCCAGGACCGATGCCCTGGGTCACCACGCCGCTGCCCACCACACTCACCACGGCCCTGACCTGGGGGAACGTCGCACCGATCAGCAACGCCAACTCCGCACCGCGCGAGCCGCCGATCACGCCGATCTCGCCCGATCGTTCCGAGAGGTAGTCGATCGCGGTGCCGAAGTACTCGAGCGGGATGTCCACGAGGCGCTCCGGCAGCCCTTTCATGCCGAAGTAGCCGAGCGCGAAAGCGACGAACCCGTGCGCGGCCAGGAGAGCCGCGTCCGTCTCGTGGAGACCGCCTTCGGAGCCGCCGAGCACGATGACGCCCGGCAGCTCGCCTCCGTCGTCCTCAGGGGCGAAGAGAGTGCCCACCAGACCGTTCTCACGCACCTCGACGCGCTCGACGCCTTCGGGGACGGTCAGCCGCTTGAGCTCGACCTCGCCGGCGCCTTCGACCGACAGGCACATCGGCCCGGGCTTGCCGCCGGTGCGTTCGAGCGACCAGAACAACCCCATCGGGTCGACACCGCGGTAGGTGCCCTCGCGCGGGGCGTGCCGGGTGAGGTCCACGACGCCGCGCTCATCGGCGGTGAAGACGCCGTGGGACGCACGGTCACCTGTGGACAGTTGAACGGTGACCTCGTCGCCGGGCGGCAGGCCCACAACGACGATGTCGACCGGTTGGTCGAGGGGCGCGATCTGCGGGTTCACCAGGATCTCGGCCACAACGCGCCCCTCTCACGTCGGATCAACCGCCTGCGAGCCGTTCTGCCCGGTCGGCGGCGGCCAGCGCGTCCACCACCGCGTCCAGGTCGCCGTCGAGCACCTGGTCCAGGTTATGCGCTTTGTACCCAACCCGGTGATCAGAAATTCGCGATTCGGGGAAGTTGTAGGTCCTCACCCGTTCACTCCGGTCGACCGTGCGGATCTGGGTGCGACGTGCGTCACTCTGCTCCTGCGCCTTCTGCTCCTCGGCGAGCGCCACCAGGCGGCTCTGGAGGACCTGCATGGCGCGAGCCTTGTTCTGCAGCTGACTGCGCTCGTTCTGGCAGGAGGTGACGATGCCGGTCGGCAGGTGGGTGATGCGGACCGCGGAGTCGGTGGTGTTGACCGACTGCCCACCCTTGCCGGAGGACCGGTAGACGTCGATGCGCAGGTCCTTCTCGTCGATCTCGACCGCGGCGGTCTCCTCGGTCTCCGGAAAGACGAGAACACCGGCAGCCGACGTGTGGATGCGCCCCTGAGACTCGGTGACGGGCACGCGCTGCACGCGATGCACGCCGCCCTCCCACTTCAGCCGGCTCCAGACGCCGTCCGGGGTCGTGCTCTTGGCCTTGATGGCGATGGTGACGTCCTTGAAGCCGCCCAGGTCGGAGTCGGTGCCGTCGAGCATCTCGACCTTCCAGCCCTGCCGCTCGGCATACCGCGTGTACATGCGCAGCAGGTCGCCGGCGAACAGCGCGGACTCCTCGCCACCCTCACCGGACTTGATCTCCAGCAGCACGTCGTCACCGTCGTGCGGGTCGCGCGGCAGCAGGAGCTCGGTGAGCTTCTCCTCCAGCTTGGGGAGCTGCTCCTCGAGCAGCTCGACCTCTTCCTGGAAGGACCGGTCCTCGGCGGCGAGCTCCTTGGCCGCCCCGAGGTCACTCTTGACCTGCTCGATCTCCCGAGCCGTCTGCACGATCGGCCCGAGCTGGGCATACCTCTTGCCGAGCTTGCGCGCGCCGGCCTGGTCAGCGTGAACACCCGGATCGGCGAGCTTCTTCTCGAGCTCGTCGTACTCGGCGAGCAAGCTGTCCAGCGACTGCGACACGGTCTTCGACTCCCTGTTAGGTAGGTAGTACAGACGACAACGGCGCCTGACCTCGGCATGTTTGCCGAGGTCAGGCGCCGTTAACGCAGCTACTTGTTGCGCTTGCCGTAACGCGCCTCGAAGCGCGCGACGCGGCCACCGGTGTCCAGGATCTTCTGCTTGCCCGTGTAGAACGGGTGGCAGTTCGAGCAGACCTCGACGTGCACGGAGCCGGAGGTCTTGGTGCTCCGGGTGGTGAAGGTGTTGCCGCAGCCGCAGGTGACCTCAGTGGTCACGTACTCCGGGTGGATGCCAGTCTTCAAGATCTTGTCCCTTTCAAGGATGGCCGCCGGGTCCCTCGATGATGGGTGAACCGGAGCCGGACTCGACCGTTTAGTTTGCCAGACCCTTCAACACGTGCAAAAACGCGGTTGTTCCCGACGCCTCGGCGTGGCTGAAGTCACAACCGCTCAACCTCTGTGATAGGCCGTTCGGCGCAAGGTGACGCCGTTCGACCACATACGGCTCCGTGTTGTTGGTGGCTGTCCATCAGACTGTGTGCCGTGTTCTGCACCGCCGAACGGCCGATGAGCCCCAAACTGTGGCTCGCAGTGCCGTTCCTCTTCTCCGCCGCCGTGTTCGGCCTGATGGGGTCGGCAGGGCTGATCACGGCATCCTGGACCACCGTGCCCCTGTCTCCAGTCGTATCCGGAGCCGGAGTAGCCGTGGCCGCCGCCGTGTCAAGCGGAGTCCGGTGGAGACACTCTTGGCAACGGATCTGGCTCCGCTGGCCGTACCTAGCCGCAGTGCTGGCGTTCGGCGTGTTCGTGGGCGCGGTGGAGATCCCCGCGCTAGCGACGACCGTGGTGGGCCTGCCGGTGCTGCTGGGGCTGGTGTTCCAGTGCCTGGTGCAGAACGACGAGAGCGCGCCAGCCTCAGACTGCCGCTGACCAGCAGTTTCACACAACGGCAAAGGCGAAGCCGAGCCCCCGCGAAGGCGCAGCCGAGCCCGCCCTTCACACACCCATCTGGTGGGGTGGTCCCGTCACCAACAACAGCACCACCTACGCAGCCGCAAGCCGCCAAAAGCAACAGGCGTGCCATCAACCCGCGCGCGGCGCTGGACAGGTCTTTGATCAGATTGGCGGGGTCTGGGGCGGAGCCCCAGAAACGCAAGCAACCGCCAGCTAACCAACGCAACCCAACCACCTACGGACACGAAACCGGCACCCGCCAACCCAACAGGGAGACGACCCACCCAACCGACGCGCCAACCGCACCTCGGCATTCGAGTGAACCAAAGCAAAAAGACCCCCGGCGACCAGCACCGGGGATCTTTTCACGTGAAACGAACGAAGCCGATCAGTCCTGCTCAGCCCCAGGCGTCGTCTTGGCCACCTGCATCAGGAACTCGATGTTGGTGCGAGACTTCCGCAGCCGGTCCAGCAGCAGATCGATGGCCTGCTGCCCGTCGAGCGCGTGCAGCACCCGGCGCAGCTTGTGCGTGACCGCCATCTCGTCCGGCGACAGCAGCAGCTCTTCCTTACGAGTACCGGAAGAGTCCACATCGACAGCCGGGAACGTCCGCTTGTCCGCGATCTTCCGGTCGAGCTTGAGCTCGGCGTTACCCGTGCCCTTGAACTCCTCGAAGATCACCGAGTCACCGGCAGAACCGGTCTCGACCAGCGCCGTCGCGATGACGGTCAAAGAACCGCCACCCTCGATGTTCCGGGCAGCACCCAGGAACGCTTGGGCGGGTACAGCGCGGTCGAGTCGACACCACCGGACAGGATCCGGCCGGAAGCCGGCGCCGCCAGGTTGTAAGCACGACCCAGACGCGTGATCGAGTCCAGAAGCACAACCACGTCGTGGCCCATCTCGACCAGGCGCTTGGCGCGCTCGATCGCGAGTTCCGAGATGGTGGTGTGGTCCGACGGCGGACGGTCGAAGGTCGAGGCGATGACCTCGCCCTTCACCGAGCGCTGCATGTCGGTGACCTCTTCAGGACGCTCGTCCACGAGGACCACCATCAGGTGGCACTCGGGGTTGTTCTTCGTGATCGCGTTGGCGATCGACTGCAGAACCGAGGTCTTACCGGCCTTCGGAGGCGACACGACCAGGGCGCGCTGGCCCTTGCCGATCGGCATCACCAGGTCGATGACACGGGTCGTGAGGATGTGCGGCTCGGTCTCCAGGCGCAGACGCTCGTTCGGGTAGAGCGGCGTCAGCTTGGTGAAGTCCGGGCGGTTGCGCGCCTCTTCCGGGTCCAGGCCGTTGATCTTGTCGACGCGGACCAGCGGGTTGAACTTCTGGCGCTGCTGCTCGCCGTCGCGCGGCTGGCGCACGGCGCCGGTGATGGCGTCGCCGCGGCGCAGGCCGTACTTGCGCACGAGCGAGAGCGAGACGTAGACGTCGTTCGAGCCGGCCAGGTAGCCGGAGGTGCGGACGAACGCGTAGTTCTCCAGCACGTCCAGGATGCCCGCGACCGGGAGCAGGACGTCATCGTCGCGGACCTCGGTCTCGCGGTCCGGACGCTCGCCGCCCTCGCCACGGCCACCGCGGCGGCGACGGTCGCGGAACCGGCCACGACGGCCATCGCCGTCGTCGTCGTTCTGCTGGCCGCCCTGGCGGTCGCGGTTGCGGTCACGGCCGCCGCGCTCGTTGCGGTCGCCACGGTCCTGGCGGTCAGAACGCTCACCGCGGTCGGAACGCTCGGTGCGCTCGCCACGGTCCTGGCGTTCCGAACGCTCAGCGCGCTCGCCGCGATCCTGGCGCCCGGGACGCTCACCGCGGTCGGAACGCTCCTGGCGTTCCCCCCGGTCAGGCCGCTCGGAGCGCTGTTCCTGCTGGCCTTCGCCCGCCTCGGCGTGCCGCCACCGGCGGCCGGAACGGCGGCGGCGGTTGCCACGGCGGCCGCCGTCCTCCGACGCGAGCCGGAGTCGGCGGGAGCAGCTGCGGCAGCGGGCTTCTCCGCTACCTCGAGCTGCTGCTGAACAGGCTTTTCGGCGGCCTTCTCAGCCACTTTGGCTGCCGGCTTCTCGGCGGGAGCCTCAGCCTTCGCGGCGGCCTTCTCGGCTTTCGCGGGCTTCTCGGCCTTGGCAGGGGCGCCAGAGCCCTGCTTCTCCTTGATGGCCGCGATCAGGTCGCCCTTGCGCAGGCCTGCGGTTCCGGTGATGCCCAGCTGGCCGGCGAGCTCACGCAGCTCCGCGAGCACCATGCCGGACAGACCCGCGCGGCGGCGCGGCGTCGTGCCGTTCGAAGGGGTGGACAGAGCGTTCTCCTCGGCTCCAGAACCAGATGCAGCTGCGACGTCGCTGCTCAGCAAATCGGTGTTGCTCACACAAGTCCTTCCTGACCAGGCCCCGCCTCCTACGCGGCCCAGCGGACCCGTCTTCCCGCTTCAACTGGGGAACGACGGTCAAGTCCGATGCAGACGGAAGCATGAACCGCTTCCGGCAAGCACGGGACTTTTCTCAGGTCACACGGCGATCGGGTGCCTCTTTTGCGTCCGCCCCGCCCGCACGGCACAGAGCCGGAACACAAAAGGATTGCGACTCGGAACGAGTGTCCGAGCGCGACACCGGCGCCCGTGCGCGCGGTGACTGATCGCCCCCGAGGGTAGACGCCGGTCCCCCGGCATGCAACAACCGGGGTCGGGCGTGTCAGTCCAATGGACGAACGCGCACGCCGGCGGTGTCGACGTCGAGTCTCCGCACGTCGAAGCCGTGCACGTCCACCTCGGCCGGGAGGTCGCCGAACGCGATCACGGTGGGTCCCGCTCCGGACACGCAGGCGGGAACACCGAGCTTGCGAAGATCGTTGATCACCCGGACGGTGTCGGGCCACGCGGGCTCGCGGTAGTTCTGGTGGAGGCGATCCTCAGTCGCAGCAAGGAGAACCGACGGATCCGTCGTCAACGCGTGCACCGCCAGGGCCGCCCGTCCCGCGGCGTGCGCGGCGTCCGAGTGCGGCACTTCGGCCGGAAGCAGGCCGCGCGTGGTCTTGGTGGACGACTCCTGGGACGGAATCAGCACGACAGGGCGCACCCGTGCGTCGGGCTCCATCCGAACCGCGCGGTAGCGCTCTCCTTCTGACCATGCAACGACAACGCCGCCGAACAAAGAGGCCGCCGCGTTGTCCGCGTGACCTTCAAACTCAGCAGCGATTTGCAACGCGTCCGTGTCCAACTCGCGACCCGTCAGGGTGAATCCGGCTGCGACACCCGCCACGATCGCCGCGGCCGACGAGCCCAACCCGCGTGCGTGCGGAATGACGTTGCGGCACCTCAGGGCGAGCCCACCGGTGTATCCGGCTGCTCGGACGGCCCGCACGACGAGATGGGTCTCGTCGAGCGGAACCTCACCCGATCCGGCGCCCTCCACGACGATCGAGAGGCCATCAGCCGTGGCCACCTCGATCTCGTCGTACAGCCCGAGCGCCATGCCCAGCGCGTCGAACCCCGAACCGAGGTTCGCGGTCGACGCGGGCACGGAAACGAGAAACCTCACGCGAGCTCCAGCGCGTGTGCGACCGCACCGGGGTCGACCGGGACCGGCTCGACCTCGGTGACACCGAGCAACGCGGTGTCGGGGTCCTTGAGACCGTGACCAGTGACGGTGCACACAACCGTCGACCCCTTCGGGAGCCGCCCGTCCTCGGCGGTCATCAGCAGACCGGCGATGGACGCGGCCGAAGCGGGCTCGACGAAGATGCCCTCGCTGCCGGCCAGCAGGCGGTACGCCGCGAGGATCTGGTCGTCGGTCACGGCGTCGATCAGGCCGCCGGACTCGTCCCGCGCGGTGATGGCGCCGGTCCACGACGCCGGGCTGCCGACCCGGATGGCGGTCGCGATCGTCTCCGGGTTCGTCACCGGCACGCCGGACACGAGCGGCGCAGCGCCCGCGGCCTGGAAGCCGTACATCTTCGGCAGGCCCTGTTCGTACGCCTTGTAACCCTGCCAGTACGCGGTGATGTTGCCCGCGTTGCCGACCGGCAGGCAGTGGAAGTCCGGCGCCTGGCCGAGCACGTCGCAGATCTCCCACGCCGCGGTCCGCTGACCGATCAGCCGCACCGGGTTGACCGAGTTCACCAGCGTCACCGGGTACTCGGCCGCGGTCTTGGACGCCAGTTCCAGGCAGTCGTCGAAGTTGCCGTCGATCTGCAGGATCTTCGCGCCGTGCATCACGGCCTGCGCGAGCTTGCCCATCGCGATCTTGCCGCTCGGCACCAGCACCGCGGCGGTCAGACCCGCCTTCGCCGCATAGGCGGCAGCGGACGCCGACGTGTTGCCGGTGGAGGCGCAGATGACCGCCTTGATGCCGGACGCGAGCGCGTACGTCATGGCGACCGTCATGCCGCGGTCCTTGAACGAGCCGGTCGGGTTCGCGCCCTCGACCTTCACGTAGACCTCGGAACCCGTGAGCGCCGAGAGCCGCTTCGCGTGCACCAGCGGCGTGCCGCCTTCGTGCAGCGTCACGATCTCCGCGCCCTCGGGGATCTCGATCCTGTCGCGGTACGCGTGGATGAGACCGGGCCAGCCTGCTCTGGACGCACCGCTCATTCTTCGCCCTCCACCCTCATCACACTGACGACGTCCCGCACGACGGGGAGGCCACCGATCTTGTCCACAGTGGACCGCAGCGCGGCGTCGGTCGCCGCGTGCGTGACGATCACCAGACTGGCGTCCTCGACGCGGCCTTCCTGGCGCACCGCGGCGATGCTCACGTGGTGCTCGGCGAACACCGCGGCGACCTGCGAGAGGACACCGGGCTTGTCCGCCACGTCGAGGCTGATGTGGTAGCGCGTGGGCGTGTTTCCCATGGGCTGCGCGGGAAGCGCGGCGTAGGCCGACTCGCGCGGACCACGTCCGCTCGCGACCTTGTTGCGCGCCACGGCGACCAGGTCGCCGACGACCGCGCTCGCCGTGGGGGCGCCACCGGCGCCCTGCCCGTAGAACATCATCTCCCCCGCCGCGTCTGCCTCGACGAACACCGCGTTGAACGCACCGTTCACGCTCGCCAGCGGATGCGTCCTGGGGATCATGGCCGGGTGAACTCGAACGGCGACTGACTCCTGGCCGGACGGGGAGGTGACGCGCTCGCAGATCGCGAGCAGTTTCACCGTGCGGCCGAGGCCCTTGGCCGCCGCGATGTCCGCGGCGGACACCGAACGGATGCCCTCGCGGTACACGTCCGCTGCCGTCACGCGCGTGTGGAACGCAAGGGACGCAAGGATTGCGGCCTTCGAGGCCGCGTCGAACCCGTCGACGTCGGCGGTCGGGTCCGCCTCGGCGTAACCCAGGCGCGAGGCCTCCTCGAGCGTCTCGGCGTAACCGGCGCCCGTGGCGTCCATCGCGGACAGGATGAAGTTCGTGGTGCCGTTCACGATCCCCATGACGCGCGTGATCCGGTCTCCCGCAAGGGATTCCCGCAACGGGCGCAGCAACGGGATCGCGCCGGCGACGGCGGCCTCGAAGTAGAGGTCCGCACCGGACGCGTCGGCTGCCTCGAAGAGGTCAGGCCCGTACTCCGCCAGCAGCGCCTTGTTCGCGGTGACGACGGACTTGCCCGCCTTCAACGCGTCCAGCAGCAGCCCGCGCGTCGGGTCGATACCACCGATGACCTCGACGATCACGTCGACGTCGTCCGACGCCACCAGCGCGGCGGCGTCCGTGGTGAGCAGGTGCTCCGGCACCTCTCGGTGTTTGTTCGGCCTGCGCACGGCGATGCCCGCGAGCTCAACCGGCGCGCCGACGCGCTGGGTGAGGTCCTCAGCCTGGTCCGTCAGCAGCCGGACTACCTCCGTGCCCACCGTGCCACAACCGAGCAGGGCGACCCGAATAGGTTTCACTACGTCCGACACCTCATACCTCCAGACGGAACAGATCGTCCTCGGTCTCACGACGCAGCAGCAGCCGCGCCTCACCGTCGGTCACCGCGGCGAGCGCGGGCCTCGGAAGTCGGTTGTACCCGCTCGCCATCGAGTAGCAGTAGGCCCCGGTCGCAGCGATCGCCACCAAGTCTCCCGGTGCGAGGTCGTCCGGCAGCCAGCAGTCGCGAACCACGATGTCACCTGACTCGCAGTGCTTGCCCACGACGCGGCACAGCACGGCGCGCGATTCGGGCTCCGCGGCGCGTGAGACGAGCTTGCAGTCGTAGACCGCGTCGTAGAGCGCCGTGCGGATGTTGTCGCTCATCCCGCCGTCGACGCTGACGTACCGGCGCCGCGCGCCACCGTCCAGCTCGACGTCCTTGATGGTGCCGACCTCGTACACGGTGACCGTTCCGGGGCCGACGATCGCGCGACCCGGCTCGACCGCGATGCGAGGCATCTCCAGGCCGTTGTGCTCGCACTCCTTCTGCACGATGTTGTGCAGCTGCCGCGCCAGCTCCGCGGGCGGGGGCGGGTCGTCGTCCGGCGTGTACGCGATGCCGAGACCGCCCCCGAGGTCGACGACGGTCAGCGAGGCGATGTCGCCGTGCTCCTTGCGGACGTCGGCGAGCAGGCCGATCACGCGACGGGCCGCGACCTCGAAGCCGCTGGCGTCGAAGATCTGCGAGCCGATGTGGCTGTGCAGGCCGACGAGCTTGAGTCCGCTCGCCTTGAGCACGCGGCGCACGGCCTCGGCGGCGTCGCCGGAGGACAGCGAGAAGCCGAACTTCTGGTCCTCGTGCGCGGTCGCGATGAACTCGTGCGTGTGTGCCTCGACACCGACCGTCACGCGGATCAGCACCGGCTGCACCACACCGCGTTCACGCGCGATCTGGTCGAGACGCGCGATCTCGTGGAACGAGTCGAGCACGACCCCGCCAACGCCTGCCTCGACGGCCGCGATCAGCTCGGGAACGCTCTTGTTGTTGCCGTGCAACGCGATTCGCTCGGCCGGGAAGTTCGCCCGCAGTGCGATGGCGAGCTCGCCGCCGCTGCAGACATCGATCGAGAGGCCCTCTTCCGCGACCCACTTCGCGACCTGGACGCTCAGAAACGCCTTCGAGGCGTAGTGCACGAGCGTCGGGTCGCCGAACGCCTCCGCGTGCTCACGGCAGCGTGCGCGGAAGTCCTGCTCGTCCATGACGAACAGCGGCGTGCCGTACTGCTCGGCGAGTCCGCGCACGTCCACGCCCGCCAGCTCCACGACGCCAGAGGCGTTCCTGGAGGCGTTGCGCGGCCACACCGTCGGGTGCAGGTAGTCGAGCTGGTCGGCGGTCGATGGGCGGTCACCGGCGGTGGTGCCGGGGACCATGACGTCGGCGTGCCGGGGTCCGGCCGGATGCGCGCGCATCACATGCGCTCCGGGGCGGTCACGCCGAGCAGGCCGAGGCCCGCGGCGAAGACGCGCCTGGTGGCGCTGACGAGCTGAAGCCTGACCTGGTGCAACGGAGTCGTCTCCTCGTCGCCGCGCGGCAGCACGCGGCAGTCCTGCTGGAAGCGGTGGTACGTGCCCGCGAGCTCCTCGAGGTAACGAGCGACGCGGTGCGGTTCACGGAGCTCGGCGGCGGTGGCCACCACTCGCGGGAACTCGCCGATGGTGCGGATGAGGTCGCCTTCGCGCTCGTGGGTGAGCAGCGCGAAGTCCTCGCCCGGGGTGATGCCGAGGTCGGCGGCGTTGCGCAGGATCGACGACGTGCGCGCGTGGGCGTACTGCACGTAGTAGACCGGGTTGTCGTTGCTGTGTTTGCGCAGCAGGTCGAGGTCGATGTCGAGGCCGGAGTCGACGCTCGACCGAATCATGGCGTAGCGGGCCGCGTCCACGCCGACCGCGTCGACCAGGTCCTCCATCGTGATCACGGTGCCCGCGCGCTTGCTCATCCGCACCGGCTGGCCCTCGCTGACGAGGTTCACGAGCTGGCCGATCAGCACCTCGACCGTGTCCGGGTCGTCGCCCAGGGCGGCCGCCGCGGCTTTGAGGCGCGCGATGTAGCCGTGGTGGTCCGCGCCGAGCATGTAAATGCAGAGGTCGAAACCGCGGGCGCGCTTGTCGACGAGGTACGCGATGTCACCGGCGATGTAGGCCGGGTTGCCGTCGCTCTTGATGACGACGCGGTCCTTGTCGTCACCGAAGTCCGTCGACCGCAGCCACCAGGCGCCGTCCTTCTCGTACAGCGAGCCGTTCGCCTTGAGCTTGGCGACCGCCTCGTCGACGCGGCCGCTCTGGTGCAACGAGTCCTCGTGGAAGAAGACGTCGAAGTCGGTGCCGAAGTCGTGCAGGCTGCTCTTGATCTCCTCGAACATCAGCCCGACGCCGACCCTGCGCACCGTCTCCTGGTCGCCCAGTGCGCCCGGCTCGCGGCGCAGCACTTCGGCGGCGATGTCGCTCACGTAGGTGCCGCGTAGCCGTCCTCGGGGGCCGGCTCGCCCTTCGCGGCGGCGATCAGCGACCGGACGAACCTGTCGATCTGGGCGCCGGCGTCGTTGAAGTAGTACTCGCGGGTGACCTCGGCGCCACGGGCTTCGAGGACCCGGCCGAGCGCGTCGCCGACGGCCGCCCAGCGCGCGCCACCCAGGTGGATGGGGCCGGTCGGGTTCGCGGAGACGAACTCCAGGTTGATCTTCTGACCGGCCAGCTCCGCGCCGGTGCCGTAGCCGTCCTTCAGCGCGTCCTCGACGATCGCGCCCTGGGCCTCGGTCGCGATGGTGAGGTTGAGGAAGCCCGGTCCGGCGACGTCGGCCTTGGCGATGGCGGCCCTGGTCAGCAGAGCCTCCGCGAGCCACGTGGCGAAGTCGCGCGGCGCGACGCCGGCCTTCTTGGCGAGCTGGAGCGCAATGTTCGTGGCGTAGTCCCCGTGCTCGGGGTTCCTGGGTCGCTCGACCGTCACCTGCTCGGGGAGAGCGGCGGCGTCCAGACCTCGGTCGGCCAGCAACTGGGCAACCGTGGTCCTGACGAGATCGGCGAGCGCTTCAGGGGTCACGCCCCGAGAGTCTAGAGAAGCGTTGTCGCAGGTCTCGACCGGGTTACCGGGTCTCGGAGGGTGAGACGGCAAGTGTTAATGGCCACGTGGTATCGCTACGCGCTGACAGTGATCAGACACGAAGTCCCTACACTGGCGCCGGTTGACCAGGACGACATCTGAGGCGGACATGACCAGCGGCAAGAAGACGAAGGCCACACGCAACAGCGTGGCCGCAGCCCGTTCCTCGGTGGTGGCGAGCAAGCCGAAGCCGTGGGGCACGATCATCGCGGTGATCGCCGTGCTGGGCCTCGCGGGCGGCGTGTTCGGATATGCGTACACGCAGATCCACGCGAACAACGTCAAAGAGGCCGCCCTGGCCAAGTGGAAGCCCTCGGACACGAACAAGGATCCGTCGCAGCAGCTCGCCGGCATCGTGACCAAGGAGTACAAGGGCTCCCGCCACGTTCAGCCGACGCAGCGCGTCGCGTACGACCAGACCCCTGCCTTCGGCGGCCCGCACGACGGGACGTGGGCCGACTGCACCGGCGTCGTCTACGACAAGGCCGTGCGCACGGAGAACATGGTCCACGGCCTCGAGCACGGCGCCGTCTGGATCGCCTACAACCCCGACCAGGTCAAGGACGACCAGCTGGCCAAGCTCAAGGCCAAGGTCGAGGGCATCCCGTACATGATGCTGTCGCCATTCCCCGGCCTCGACAAGCCGATCTCGCTGCAGTCCTGGGGCCACCAGCTGAAGCTCGAGAAGGCCGAGGACGAGCGCGTCGACCAGTTCATCTCGTCGCTGCTGCGCAACCCGAACACCTACCCCGAGGTCGGCGCGTCCTGCGAGAACGCGCAGTTCCTGTCGAACCCGGCGCCGTTCGTGGCCGAGAAGCCGGGCGCCGACGCCGTGCCGATGGACGGCGGCCAGGACGAGTCGAAGACCGAGGCCCAGCCGAACGCGAGCACGCCTCCGACATCGGGCTCCGCCTCGACGCCGCCATCGAGCTGATGAGTTCTGACGAGACCGTGTCCGAGCGTCCTTCCGGGGTCGCTCGGACCCTCGTGATCGGCGCCGCGGTGCTGGCCGTGCTCCTGCTGGGCGCGGCCGTCGGCCTGCTGGTGAAGCTGCCGGGCTCGACCTCGTCCGCGGCCCCTGCCTCCGGTTCCGCGGACGTCGGCTTCTGCCAGGACATGTCCATGCACCACCTGCAAGGCATCCAGATGGCCAACATCGCCCGTGATCGCTCGGCCGATCCGGAGATCCGCCAGCTGGCCTTCGACATCGCCTCCACCCAGCTCGAGCAGGTCGGGCGCATGAAGGGCTGGCTGATGATGTGGAACGAGCACGAGCAGAACGTGTCCGGCGTCTACATGGCGTGGATGAACGACGCAGGCATCCACGGCCACGGCGCCACCACGCCCGAGGCCGGCAAGCCGCTCATGCCCGGCATGGCCACGACCGAGGAACTGACCAAGCTTCGGACGCTGTCCGGAGGCGAGTTCGACGTGTACTTCCTGCAGCTCATGCTCCGCCACCACACGGGCGGGGCGCCGATGGCCGAGTACGCGGCGACGCGGGCAGGGCAGTCCGTCGTCAGGACCCTGGCCGACAACATGCTGAAGTCGCAGTCCGCCGAGACCGAGCTGATGAAGGACTACCTGGCCAAGCGCGGAGCCGCCCCGCTGCCGTGACCCGGTGTCCGTCGTGAGGGCCGTCCCCAGGTGGGGGCGGCCCTTTGCTTTGCGGCGAAGCTTTCACCCGCCGAGCCTGTGGACATCCGCCTACCGCTGAGTAACGTGGGTCACACCCCTACTCGGAGGTAACCATGACCGTCGACGAGCGCGCGGCCAGGCAGGTCGCCGAACAAGCACGGGAAACCCGCTGGCAGCGACCGAGCTTCGGCAAAGAGCTCTTCCTCGGTCACTTCCGCATCGACCTCATCCACCCACATCCGAGTGGCACGGCCGAGGACCGTGAGCGAGGCGAGGCCTTCCTCGAAAAACTCCGAAAATTCACCGAGTCCCACATCGACAACACCGTGATCGAGCGGGACGCGCAGATCCCCGACGACGTGCTCAAGGGCCTGAAGGACCTCGGCGCGTTCGGCATGAAGATCAAGCCCGAGTACGGGGGCATCGGCCTCACGCAGGTCTACTACAACAAGGCCCTCATGCTGGTCGGCAGTGCCAGCCCGGCGCTCGGCGCCATGCTGAGCGCGCACCAGTCCATCGGCGTCCCGCAACCCGTCGCGATGTTCGGCAGCCCTGAACAGAAGGCCGAGTTCCTTCCGAGGTGCGCCAAGGGCGAGATCACCGCGTTCCTCCTCACCGAACCGGACGTCGGCAGTGACCCCGCCCGGCTCGGCACCACAGCCGTGGCCGACGGCGACGACTACGTCCTCAACGGCGTCAAACTCTGGACCACCAACGGTGTCGTGGCCGACCTCCTCGTCGTCATGGCACAGGTACCGGACAGGGGCATCACCGCGTTCGTGGTCGAAGCCGACGCGGAAGGCATCACCGTCGAGAACCGCAACGCGTTCATGGGCCTGCGCGGCCTGGAGAACGGCGTGACCAGGTTCCACAACGTCCGGGTGCCCAAGAAGAACGTCATCGGCAAGGAGGGCGCCGGTCTCAAGATCGCACTGGCCACCCTCAACACCGGCCGCCTCAGCCTTCCCGCACTGTGCGCGGGCAGTGCCAAGTGGTGCTTGAAGATCGCACGCGAATGGTCCACCGAACGCATCCAGTGGGGTCTGCCGGTCGGCAAGCACGAGGCCATCTCCGGCAAGATCGCCTACATCGCGGCGACGGCCTACGCTCTGGAAGCCGTGCTGGACCTCAGCTCCGAGCTCGCGGACGCCGGCAGCCACGACATCCGCATCGAAGCCGCGCTGGCCAAGCTCTACGCGAGCGAGAAGGCCTGGCTGGTGGCGGACGAGCTCGTGCAGGTCCGCGGCGGGCGCGGTTACGAGACGGCGGAAAGCCAAGCGGCGCGCGGAGAACGCGGCATCGCGGCCGAGCAGGTCCTGCGGGACCTCCGCATCAACCGGATCTTCGAGGGCTCCACGGAGATCATGCACCTGCTGATCGCGCGCGAAGCGGTGGACGCCCACCTCAGCGTCGCCGGCGACATCATCGACCCCGACGCTGACCGCCAGAAGAAGATGAAGGCGGCGGCCAAGGCCGGTGGGTTCTACGCGAAGTGGCTGCCCACGCTCGTCGTCGGCAAGGGCCAGAGCCCTGCCGGGTACACGGAGTTCGGCCCTCTCGCGAAGCACCTGCGGTTCGTGGAACGGTCGGCGCGCAAGCTGGCGCGGCAGACGTTCTACGCGATGTCGCGGTGGCAAGGGAAGATGGAGCGCAAGCAGCGGTTCCTCAGCCGGATCGTGGACATCGGCGCCGAGCTGTTCGCGATCAGCGCCGCCTGCGTGCGGGCCGCCCAGGACGAGAACCCGAACTCGCGGCTGCTGGCGGACGCGTTCGCGAAGCAGGCGCGCATCCGGGTCGACGAGCTGTTCGAGAAGCTGTGGAAGAACACCGACGACAGCGACCAGGTGCTGGCCAAGCAGGTCATGGACGGTGACTTCACGTGGCTGGAGGAGGGCGTGCTGGACGCGTCCATCCCCGGCAGGTGGATCGCGGACTCGACTCATCGCGCGGCGTCCGTGCCGAACGTCCACAGGCCCACACCGCGCTGAGCCCGTTACTGCACTGGGCAGGCTGATGGGTGCGGGCGCGGCACCTGCCCAGTGCACGGTCGGTAGGGGGCTACGTCCCCCGCATCCCCCTACCGACTCCCCTTGCAACGGAAGGACACAACACCCTCCAGGTGGAGGTTCCGTAACGCTAAGCCACAAAACGCCGTTAACAGTTACGACAATTGAGTGAACTACCAGGTGGGGGTCGCTCAATTACTCTCAGAGAGTAACTTCGAAGACCACTTGACGGGCCGCCTCCAGGCCCATCGCGAGTGCTCCGGAGAGCACCGCGCCGTCACCCAGCGAACCCGCCACGATCCGGGGCGCCAGCGGCGTCATCGTGCGCAGCGCGGCCTCCAAAGGGGACAGCAGCAGGTCCACGTTCGACCCGACGCCGCCGCCCAGCACGACCAGCTCCGGGTCGATCACCGCGGACACCGAGGCCACGAGGAACGCGAGCCGTTCCGCCTCCACCCGCACGACCTCGAGTGCCTGAGCGTCACCGGAACGCGCGGCCGTGAACACCTCACGAGCCGAGCGCGCCGACAGTCCGCGCTCACGAGCCAGTGCCACAACGGATTCCGCCGCCGCAGCCTCCTCGAACTGTCCACGTTGGACGTCCGAAGCGGACTTGCCGAACGGCAGGAAGCCGACCTCGCCCGCAGCCCCGTGCGCACCGCGGAACAGCACGCCGTCGACCACGATGCCCATGCCGACGCCAGTGCCGACCGTCGCGCACACGAACACACGAACGTCCTGAGCCGCGCCGTAGACGTGTTCCCCCAGCGCAGCCAGGTTGGCGTCGTTCTCCACAAGCACCACGGGCCCGAGCGACGACTCCAGCCCGTCCAGCACCCCGGCGGACTCCCAGCCCGGCAGGTTGGGCGCGTGCCGCACGACGCGCGAGCGTTGATCGATCACGCCGGGGCTGCCGATCACCTTCACCACGACGTCCGCCAACGCGATCCCCGCGTCGGCCACGGTCCGGGAAGCCAGCTCCGTCACCGTGCGCACCAGAGCGGCAGCCGACCGGCTGCGGTTGCGCTCGTCCACGCGCGCGACCACGGACCCGCCCAGATCGGCCACAGCCGCCCGGATCCGTTCCCGCCCGATGTCGACGCCCAGCACGTACCCCGCGGCCGGATTCGGCTCGTAGACCACCGCGGAACGGCCGGGTCCCGCTGTGGTGCGGCCGATCGGGCGCACGAGGCCGTGGCGTTCGAGATCCACCAGCGCCTGCCCGACCGTCGGCTTGGACAGCCCGGTGTCCTTCGCGATCTGAGGCCGGGTGGCGGCACCCAGACGGCGCAACCGGTCCAGCACAGCGCGTTGGTTGAGCACGCGCATGCCCGCTGGTGTGCCCACCTCTGGCGGCTTGCGGTCGGTCACCGATCGAGTCTAGATCTTGACCGGTGTTCCGTGCCCGCGACCGTGGAGAGGACAGGTTCGAAGACAGTTTCCGCCTGATCTCTTGACAACGATGTCACGTGCCGAAACGCTCCCTCGCGAACGGGGCAGGCAAGGCGGCGGAAGGGTTGCAATGAGGCAACTGGGGAAGAGACGAACCAGAACTCTGTTGAGCGTTGCGATCACTGCGACACTGGTGTGCGGCGTCACCAACGGCCTTGCGGCCGCCGCACCAGAGGAGCAAGGCGTGGGCTTTTCGTCGTCCTTTGAGGACGGTCAACCGCAACCATCATGGGTGAGCACCGTCGAGACCGACGCGGCGGGCAACCCGAAGTCGGCGGGCGTGATCGGCTCGGACGGCACGGGCATCCCCGGCAACGTCGCCGAACATGCGACGGTGACGGCCAACGGTGAGTACGCGGAAGCCGGCGAGTACGCGACGAACCTCACCGACGGCAGCGTCAACACCAAGTGGCTGGTCTTCGCCACCACCGGCTGGGCGAAGTTCGACTTCACCAAGCACGGCGCCCAGACCATCAGGAAGTACGCGCTGTCCTCCGCCAACGACGAGCCGGGGCGCGACCCCAAGAACTGGACGCTGCAGGGCTCGAACGACGGCACCGACTGGACCGTGCTCGACACCCGCACCGGCGAGACGTTCGCCGAGCGCTTCCAGACCAAGCTCTACGACATCGCGGCGCCGCAGTCGTTCACCTGGTACAAGCTCGACATCACGCTGAACAACGGCTCCTCGAACATCGTGCAGCTCGCCGAGGTGCAGCTTTCCGACGGCTCCACGAACCCGCCGTCGCCGAACATGCGCAGCATCGTCGGCAACGGCCCCACGGGCGGCTACACGTCCAAGTCGCGCGTCGGCTGGACGGGCGTGAAGGCGTTCCGGACCCAGGGCAAGCACACCACCGAAGGTCGCGCCTACAGCTACAACAAGGTCTTCGACGTCGACGTCAAGGTCGAGCCGCAGACCGAGCTGTCGTACATGATCTTCCCGGACTTCGTGACCGACAACCTGAACTACCCGAGCACGTACTCGTCGGTGGACCTCGCGTTCTCCGACGGCACGTACCTGAGCGACCTCAAGGCGGTGGACCAGCACGGCGCTGTGCTGTCGCCGCAGGGCCAGGGCGCGGGCAAGTTCCTGTACTCCAACCAGTGGAACAAGGTGGCGTCCACGATCGGCGGGGTCGCGGCCGGCAAGACGATCAAGCGGATCCTGGTCGCCTACGACGGCCCCAAGGGCCCCACGGAGTTCGGTGCCTGGTTCGACGACATCAAGATCGGCGATGTCGTCAGGAAGCAGTACGCGAAGCCCTCTGACTACGTGCTGACCACACGCGGCACCAACTCGAACGGCTCGTTCTCGCGGGGCAACAACTTCCCGGCGACCGCGGTGCCGCACGGCTTCAACTTCTGGTCCCCGATGACCAACGCGGGCTCGATCTCGTGGCTCTACGAGTACCAGCAGCGCAACAACGCGCAGAACCTGCCGACGCTGCAGGCGTTCACCGCGTCCCACGAACCCAGCCCGTGGATGGGTGACCGCCAGACGTTCCAGGTCATGCCGTCGGACAAGGCTCCGACGCAGGACCGCGCGCTGCGGTCGCTGCCGTTCAAGCACGACAACGAGATCGCGAAGGCGCACTACTACGGCGTGACCTTCGAGAACGGCATGAAGACCGAGATCGCGCCGTCCGACCACGCGGCGATGTTCCGGTTCACGTTCACCGACGAGGGCCAGAAGAACCTGGTGTTCGACAACGTCAGCAACCTGGGTGGTCTCACCCTGGACGCGGAAAACGGTGTCGTCACGGGCTTCTCGGACGTGAAGAGCGGCCTGTCGACGGGTGCGACGCGCCTGTTCGTCTACGGCAAGGTCGACAAGGCCGTCACGGGCAGCGGTCGCCTGACGGGCGCCGGTCGTGACGCGGTCGGCGGCTACTTCTCGTTCGCGGACAAGACGGTCCAGCTGCGGATCGCCACCTCGTTGATCTCGGTCGATCAGGCTCGCGCGAACCTGGACCAGGAGATCAGCGGCTCGGACACCTTCGAGGCCGTGCGCGACCGTGCGCAGGCCGCGTGGGACAAGGTGCTCGGCATCCTCACCGTCGAGGGTGCGTCTGAAGAGCAGCTGATCACGCTGTACTCCAACATGTACCGGCTCTACCTCTACCCGAACTCGGGCTACGAGAAGGTCGGCGACAAGATCCAGTACGCGTCCCCGGTGGCGCCGCTCGTCGGTGAGAACTCGCCGACCCGCACGGGCGCCAAGATCGTGGACGGCAAGATCTACGTCAACAACGGGTTCTGGGACACCTACCGCACGACCTGGCCCGCCTACAGCCTCTTCACCCCGTCCAAGGCGGGCGAGATGGCCGAGGGCTTCGTCCAGCAGTACAAGGACGGCGGCTGGATCTCGCGTTGGTCCTCCCCCGGTTACGCGGACCTGATGACGGGCACGAGCTCCGACGTGGCGTTCGCGGACGCTTATCTGAAGGGTGTCAGCAACTTCGACATCAAGGCCGCCTACGACGCCGCGGTGAAGAACGCTTCGGTGGTGCCGCCGAGCAACAACGTCGGCCGCAAGGGCATGGACCGGTCGATCTTCCTCGGCTGGACCGGCAACGACCAGCTCCACGAGGCGTGGTCGTGGGCGATCGAGGGCTACCTGAACGACTTCGGCATCGCGTCGATGGCGAAGGCGCTGCACGAGAAGACGGGCGAGAAGCGGTACGCCGAGGAGTACGAGTACTTCCTCAACCGAGCCCAGAACTACGTGCTGACGTTCGACAAGCGGATCGACTTCTTCCAGGGCCGCAACGTCGACGGCTCGTGGCGCGTCGAGGACCCGGCGAAGTACAACCCGCAGGACTGGCGCTACGACTACACCGAGACGAACGGCTGGAACATGGCGTTCACGGTGCCGCACGACGGACAGGGCCTCGCGAACCTGTACGGCGGGCGGGACAAGCTGGCTTCCAAGCTCGACCAGTTCTTCACGTTGCCGGAGACGGCCAAGTTCCCCGGCGGCTACGGCGGCGTGATCCACGAGATGATCGAGGCGCGGGACGTGCGGACCCAGGATGGTGGCCAGGGCCTCGTTCGCCTCCACGACCGTGCCGTGCACGTCGAAGATCGCGATGCCCATCGCCGTCGACGCGAAGACCTGGGCGAAGCGCGCCTCGCTGTCGTGCAGGTCGCGCTGGGCGTCCTCGACTGCCTTCAGCAGGGCGTTCTTGACCTTCTCCTGCTCGGCGAACAGCTGGTCGCGCGTCGCCCGCACGTACCCGGCCGCCAGCCCGCCGAGCACCTCGGCTGGGAACTCACCGGACAGCACCTCCAGCGTGCGCCGCAACGAGTCGGGCCCGGTGAAGTGGTTGCGCACCAGCCATTCGCCGACGGCGGGTGCACCCCCATCGACACTGGTCCGCCCAGCACGCAGCCGGACGGCATGTTCCTCGAGATGCTGCGTCAGCCTTCGCCGCGACATCGGCGAGTACGCGCTCTCGATCAGAACAGCCGCCCAGCGCTTCGCGAAGGGCGAAGTGGCCATCAGAGTTTGCGGCCCACCGCGGCGTAGAGGTTGGCCTTCGACGGATCCGAGCCGACGTCCTCCGGCGTCTCCGGCCGCCACTCGGGCGTGAACACGATGCCGGGCTCCACGACCTCCAGGCCCGCCAGCATGTCCGCGACCTGAGCCTTGGTGCGCGGCGTGATCGGCTCGGCGGTCTTGGCGAAGATCTCCTTACCGGCCGCCATGGCCGCCGGCATGCTGTCCGCGGTGAAGTGCGACAGCGCCAGGTACGAACCGGACGAGAGCGATTCCACGTAACGGGACAACACGCCCCAGGGGTCGTCGGAGTCCGGGATGAACTGCAGGACACCCACGACCAGAAGGCCGATCGGCTGCGAGAAGTCGAGCAGTTCCCGAGCCTGAGCCACCACCTTCTCCGGCTCGCGCAGGTCGCCCAGCAACGCCGTCACGTTCGGCTCGCCGGCCAGCATCAGCTCGGCGTGCGTGATCGCGACCGGCTCGAAGTCGACGTACACGATCTTCGACTCGGGTGCGACCTCGTGCGCCACCTCGTGCACGTTGCCGACGGTCGGGATGCCCGAACCGAGGTCAAGGAACTGCCGGATGCCGAGGCCAGCCAGTTCCAGGACGACACGGCGCAGATAGGCGCGGTTGCGCCGCGCCATGTCCCGCACCGGCAGCACCTTGATCAGGGCCTCAGCCGTCTCGCGGTCCGCTTCGAAGTTGTGCCCGCCGCCGAGGAGGTAGTCGTAGATCCTGGCGGAACTCGGGACGTCGACGTTGACACCTTCCGGGACCCAGCTGACTCGATCGACCACAGCAGCACACACCTCTCGCGATGTGAATTCTGAGCGTCGACAACCCTACTGGCCGCAGATGTGGGCCGAACGAATGAATTCCACTGTCACTCGAATGGTGAGTCAGAGGATAAACCAATCGGTGCACCCGTTTGCGAACCGGAACTTCACCGGTCCTCGCGGTGCTACCCCCATCACGAACGTCCCCAGTTCGTCGACGGGCGCGGTTTCGTGGTCGCCGTTCGGCGTCACCAGCGTGACCGACCCGGACGCCGGCATCAGCTGACCGGTGATCCCCGCCGCCGACACCTCCACCTGCAGCATCACGCCGTCCGCGTCGAACACGAGCTGCCGCGCCGTCGCCGTCGACCGCGCACGGGCGAACAGCGTGTCGTCCAGCACGGAGTCGTACGACGTGATCAGCAGCAGCTCCTCGTCGATGTTCCGCCAGGTGAACGCGGCCTTCGCGGCCTCGACGAACTCCGGCGGAACCTCCTCCGAAGGTGTGCTCAACGCGTCCCGCAAGGCATCGAGCAGTACTTCGTCACTGTCCCAGTCGTGCCGCACCCAGCACACCTCCTCTCTGCACCGGCGATCCCAGGAATGCTGCGATCGCAGGGGTCTTGCGCAACTTCTCGAGGCAACGGATCCGCGTCGGGCCGATGCTGCCTACCGGCATCGCGAGCTCTTCGCTCACGATCTGGTAGCTCGGCGGCGGATCGGTCATCAGCTTCGTCAGCAACCGCTTGCACTGGTCCGTGAGCTCGGCGAACCCGTCCCGCAGCGCCTGGCGCCGCTCCACGGCCAGCAGGTCCGACTCCACGTCCGCGTCCGTCTGCTCCGACTCCAGCGCGTCGGACTCGGACAACGGGTCGTAGAGGTGCGTCCGCTGCTGCACGCGCAGCACGCGCAGACACTCGTTCCGGGTGGTCGTCATGATCCAGCCGGGCAACGCCTCCGGCTCGCGCAGCCTTCCGATCTGCTCCACGAGCCGAAGCCACAGCGTCTGGTTCACGTCGGACGCATCCGCTGGGCGCAGCCGGTGCTTGTAGATCACCGACACCACCAGCGGCGTGTAACGGTCCACGATCTCGTTCCACGCCGACTGGTCGCCCTCGGCCGCCGCGCTCACGAGCGCGGCGATCGGGGATCCAGAGGTCACGTCGACTCCTTGCGGTCACAACTTGCGGAGGCCGAGGTTGCTCCCCAGATACAACTATTTGACGAAAACACCGTAGCCGGGATGGAACTCCGGCCCGCTCAACAGTTTGTCACGTGCCTGAGCTGCGCTGATGCCGTCCGCCACCATCGTGGCGGCGATCCGGCCGGTGACCAGGGCGCGGCGAACGACGTGCCGTACCAGTACGCCCACAGCGCGAACGGCGTCGCGGCGGTTCGCCCGGCAGCTGCCACTCACCCTTGAGGTAGGTCGACGCCCGGTTGCCGATCGCGCACGCGTCCACCCAATGACCCCAGTTCGAGTACGACGCGGGCCCCACGGAGCCGTCCCGGTTCTGCTCGGCGGCGGCGACGGCGGTGACCCTGCACAGCGCGGCAGGCCAGCTCGGCCGCTGCGTGCCCTGGTTGCCCGCAGAACCCACCACGACGACGTCCGCCGGCAGCTCGTCGATCGCGCGCCGCAGCGGTTCTGAGGCCACGTCGTCCTCGGTGAAGCAGCCCAGCGACAGGTTGAGCAGGTTGATCTTCTTCTGGCCCAGCTCCGAGATCTTGCGGCAGAGCCCTTCTTCGTCACCGAACCCGTTCTGGTCGAGTGCGACCTCCGGGTCGAACGTGACGCCGGGCGCCGCGTTCTGGATCACGCCGGCGACGAACGTGCCGTGCCCGCCCTGCAACGCGAACATGTGGCCGCTGCTGTAGGCGGGGTCGACGTCGTCCGTCTCCTTGTCGTAGCGGCCGGCGAACCAGTCGGAGTGCTCGCTGTCGGCGCCGGAGGAGATGCCGGTGTCGATGATGCCGACCCTGACGTTCTTGAGGCGCTCGTCCGACTTGGGGACGGAGACCGGGTCGGTGGGGTACGGCCGGTCGCCGGGGTTGCCCATGACGAGGCCGCCGTGGCCGACGATCACGTGGTGCGGCTGCACGAGCGGCACTCGCTGGTTCGGCCAGTTCCGCTGGTCGCGCAACAGGCGGACAATCCGCGGAACGTCCTCCGCGTTGTTCGGCAGGATCAGTCGAGCCAATCCGGCGAATCCGTCGACGGGCCGGGCGACGATGTTGTTTTCACGCAGCTTTGCGATCACGCGTTCTTGGTCGTCGATGCCGACGACCAGCTGGCCGGGTCGATAAAGGAATTCACGCCCTCGTTCGGCGTGGAAGCTGATGTTCTTGTCCTCGGCGATGAGCTGCAGAAAAGCTCTTTGGTAAAGCTCTGCGCTTTCTGGCGACTTCGACACCACGGCCTCACTAAAGCAGCGTTGACGGGCACCCCGACCGAGCTTGATCAAGCTACCACAGCGGATAAAGTGATGCCCGTGACCGACTTTTGTGCGGAGGACGCGCTGGAGGCCAGGCAGCGCAACCCGCGCGAGGCCGTCGAGATGGCCCGCGCCGTCCTCCGCACGACGGAAGATCGAGCGGAATGGTCGATCGCCGAGCGCGCGATCGGTCTCGCGTTGCGCGAGATGCACGACTTCAGCGGAGCGGCCCGGCATCTGCGCCGCTCGATCAGGATCGCCTCCGACGCTTCGCTGCCGCGTTTGTCCGCTTTGGCGCAGATGAGTCTGGCGTGGGTGCTCGCCTACACGGGCAAGCAGAAGCAGGCGTTGAAGGCGCTCGACGACGCGATGCCGGAGCTGACCGGCGCCGACGCGGTGGCCGCGCTGATGCAACGCGGCGTCGTCTTCCACTATTTGACGAGGTACGACGACGCGCAGCGCGACTACACGGCGGCCATTGCCGGTGCGCGCCGCGTCGGCGACCAGCTCGTCGAGCGCGCGCCCTGAACAACCGGGGCCTCGTGCGCGCGTACGTGGGGAACATGCGTGAGGCGTCGGCGGACTTCGAGCTGGCGGCCTCGTTGCTCGGGGAGCTCGGCCAGGAGCTCGGTGTCGCCGACGTGCACTGGAACGCCGGCATCATGGCCACCCGCGGCGGCGACGTCCCTGCCGCGCTGACCTTGTTCGACAAGGCGGAAGAGGTGTACCGGCGGCTCGACGTGATGCGCCCGGTGCTGCTGGTGAACAGGCTGGAGCTGCTCGTCTCGGTGCCGCTGCTGGACGAGGCGCGCGCCGCGGCCGACAGGGCGATCACCGAGCTGAAGGCGTTGAAGAACCCGCTGGGCGTCTCGGAGGCCCTGTACTTCCGGGCGCGCATCGCCCTGCTGGACGACGATCCCGATGCCGCCCATGGCTTCGCGGCCGAGGCGCGTCGCCGGTTCCGCCGCGAGCAACGCCTGCTGTGGGCTGCCGGTGCGCGGTATCTGGAGCTGCACGCAGCCGTGCTGCGCGGTGACCGCACCCGGCCGTTGCGACTGGCGTTGTCGCGGGTTGCTTCTGAGCTGGACGCGATGGACTGGCGGCTGCCCGCACTGGAAGCCAGGATCGACGCCGGCCTGGTCGCCGCCGATCTCGGTCATCGCGCCCGTGCCGTTGCCGAGTTGTCTGTCGCCGCTGCTTCGCGTTTTCGGGGCCCTGCCGGGCTGCGAGTGCGTGGCTGGTACGCGGAAGCGTTGCGCCGCAAGCTTTCCGGCGATGTTCGTGGGACTTCGTCCGCTCTTCGTCGCGGTATCGGGCTGCTGGACGAGTACCGGGTGTCGCTGGGGGCGGCCGAACTGCGGGCGTCGACCGGTGTGCAGGGCCAGGCCTTGGCGCTGGAGGGTTTGCGGCTCGCCGTGGCCTCGGGCAACGCCGCGCGCGTGTTGTCGTGGACCGAGAGCTGGCGGGCCGGGGCGCTGCGGATGAAGTCCGTGTCGCCACCTGACGACCCTCGGCTGGAGGACGCTCTGGCGTCGTTGCGCGCGGTGGCAGCGGACGTGGAATCCGCTGTGCTGGCGGGAAAACCCGCCGGTGCCCTGCGCGTGCAGCTGATCCGTGCCGAGCAGCGCGTCCGCGACCTCACCCGGCAGGTGTCCGGTGAGGTCTCGGTGTTCAAGCCACCGCCGGTCGGGTCGCTGGCCGCGGCTTTGGGCTCGTCGGCGCTGATCGAGTTCGTCGAGTACGACGGTGTGCTGATGGCCGTCGTACTGGCGGGTGGTCGCGCTTCTCTGCATTCTTTGGGCGCCGTGGAGGGTGTGGTCCGCGAGATCCGGCTCCTGCGCTTCGCCTTGCACCGTCTCGTGACGTTGCCGCCGCACCTGCCGAACCTCGCCGTGGCGCGGTCTTCGGCCGCACACGCCGCTTCGCTGCTGGCTCAACGACTGCTGGCGCCGCTGGCTTCGCGGATCGACGGCCGGCCGCTGGTCGTGGTGCCGACGGGCGCGTTGAACGGCCTGCCGTGGTCGGTGCTGAACTGCCAGGTGACCGTCGCGCCCTCGGCCTCGGTGTGGTTGCGGGCTTGTTCGGTTGCCGATGCCTCGGGGGAGGCGGTGCTGGCCGCCGGACCCCGGATGGCCGCCGCGCCCGCGGAGATCAAGGCGATCAGCTCGCACGTGCCCGGCCGCGTTCTCGTTGACTCGGAAGCGACGGTGAGCGCCGTTGCGTCCGCAATGGACGGTGCTGCGCTTGCCCACATCGCCGCGCACGGGTCGTTCCGCGTCGACAACCCGCTCTTCTCGGCTCTGGAGTTGGCCGACGGGCCGCTGACCGTCTACGACATCGAACGTCTGCGCACCCCGCCGACCGTCGTGGTGCTGTCGGCGTGCGACACCGGTCAGTCCGCTGTCCGGCCCGGTGATGAGTTGATGGGCTTCACGGCGGCGCTTCTCGGGCTCGGTACTCGTACCTTGATCGCGCCTGTTGTGCCGGTGCCGACCGACGGCACGGCTCCGGTGATGGTGGAGCTGCACCAGAAGCTGGCAGCGGGGATGGCGCCCGCCGAGGCTCTCGCCGCTGTGCAGCGGGCCGCTGCCGATGACGCTGCTTACGCCGCTGCCGTTGGCTTTGTCTGCTTCGGGGCCGGTTAGGCCTGGAGCCAGGCCAGCAGCGCTCTGTGGCCGGCGGCCGCTTCGATCGCCTGGGCACGCTGACCGACCTGCACCAACTTGGCCGCCGCCTCCACTCCCTTTGCGATCTCCAGGTCGTGGTGCCGCACGACGTCCAGCCACAGCATCACGGCGTGGTCGAGCAGGCCGTCGTTGATGAACAGGTCCGCGATGTTCATCCGCTGCCACACACTGAGGTTCGACTCCCTGACCTTCTGTACCACGACGTCCGCGTGAGCGGACCCGCTGACGTCGAGCAGCGTGCCGACGCAGTTGTCCACCTCGTAGTCGCCGAGCGACCGCAGGAACGCGTCCAGCGCGACCTCGGCCGCCTTCTCCGGTTGGCCGACCCGGTGCAGGATCGGCGCGAACCGCCGTGCGACCGCAGGATCGTGCTGCCCGACCACGACGCGCAGATGGTCGTACAACCGTTGGGCTTCCCTTGGGACCTTCTTGGCGATCATCCTGTCGAGGCAGATGACAGCGGACATGGCGTCGAGCGGTTCGGTGAGCAACGTGCCGACGAGGTGTTCGGCCTGGGTGGTGTGGCCGGTCTTGAAGAGCGCCGCCGCTGCCGTGGCGCGCTGTACGGGCAGGCCGTTCACGACTTCGGTGTGCAGGCGGTCGCCGTCGAATCCCAGGCGCAGCATGCCGGCCATCAGCTCTGCCGACCGCTGTTCACCGTCGACCTGGGCCACCTCGACCCGCTGGAGGAGTTTTCCCACCTGGGAAAGGTCCTGGAGTGATGTTATGTCGGCCAGCCGGATCAGGTCGTTCAGGTCGAGTGACCGGCGGTCCGCGACCAACTTGTGCACTTCTTTCGGCTCGAACAGAACCATGAGTTGGCAAGCTCGGACGAACTGGTCGTCGTCCGCAGTCGGACGCGTTACGACGGAGCGCGCGAGTTCGACCGTCACGCGGTGGTCGACGAGACTGTGCTCGGCGACGATCAGGACGTGTTCCGGTGTCAACGACCGAGCACGGGTTATGACGCCGTCGAGCGAGGATTCGCTGCCGTGCCTCAGCAGGACGCCGACCGCAGTCGCCCATTCATCTATGTCCACAGAGGACTGTGTGAGGATCCGTTCGGCCAGCCACGTGGCTTCGTCGGGGCACTCCAGTTCGATCGCGTGAACGCAGAGGGTGTCCCAGCTGAACGGAGTGGTGTCCGAGAGCGCGCCGAAGTGCGGGACGTGTGGGCTACCCGGCCTGGCGGCCTCGTCGGTCTTGAGCCGCCGCACCAGGTCGCGCAACAACCGGCGGGCGGGCTCGCGGCGTTCGATGTCGAACCTCAGCGTGTCGATCACCGCGATGACGAGGCTGTAGCTGTCGGTGGTCTTCGCCAGCCGCAACAGGAGTTCCTCCGCCAGGTCGGCGCCGTTCGGCAGGATCTCCGCGAGTCCCGTCGCGATAGCGGCCAACGCGTGCGAGCGGCGTACGTCCGCGTACTCCTGCAACCAGGTGGCGGCGTTCTCCGGCGATTCGAGGTGCCCGAGCGCCACCGTGCAACCGATCCGCACCACGTCCGGGAGGTCACCGTTGTCCCGCAGTCCGCGCAGCTTCGGGATGAGCAGGTGGGCGATGGCGTCGTTGTCGAGACCGGCCAGCACGCGACCGATCTCGCGGGCGTCGTCCCAGGGGATCTCTCTGACTCCGTTGGCGAGCAACAACTTCACGAGGCGGTCGACGACCTCGGCCGCCCGTGCGGAGGTGATGGAGACGTCCTCGGCCAGTAGCCGTCCCGCGAGCAGCGCGTGTTCGACGCCGCCTTCCAGCAGCGGCTCGATCACCAGATCGAGGTCGTGGCCGGGTTTGCGGCCCCACAGGACGAACGTGAAGAGCACAGAGGTCTCGCGGGCCTGCTGGGTGCCCAGCTCGACCCACTCGTCGAGGTTCGGGAAGTCGGCGGGGATGGTCGCCGCCCGCACGCGTGCGGCGAGGAACTCCGCGAACGAGTGGTGCAGGAACTTCAGCCCCGCGTCGCTGTGCACGAACAACCCGGTGCTCGTCAGGACCGCCAGAACGTCTTCGGGCTGGGCCTCGTGGTCCCAAGTCGCGGCGATGTCGAGCAGGGCCCGTTCGGACTCCAGGCGTTTCACTGCCAGCTGTTCTACGAGGTCCTTGCGGCGTTCGTAGAGCCACTCGATCTGTTCGACGCGGGCCGGGTCGTCGGCGTGTGCCTTGCGAAGCTCCGCGAGGGTGTTGCGGCCGCTGGCCTTGTCGTCGAGCAGGTAGCTCATGAACCGCTCATAGAGGTCCGCGCGGTTGTGGGGGAGTTTGCGGTGGGGTTCCAAGGTGTTCGCGATGGCCGCGATCGTGGCGAGCAGCGGGTTGCGGACGAGCTCACGAAGGCGGCCGTCGTGGACCTGGCTGACGAACTCCGCGGCGCGGTCCTTCGAGTTCGTCGGGTTCTGGGCGCGGAACCAGGCGGAGGCGAAGTCCTGCAGCTCGACCGGCCCGAACGGCTGGATGGTGAAGAGGTCGATGTCCTGGCCGTGCAGCTTCTGGAGTTCGTCTGGCGGGAGCGGGCGGGTGGTGATGACCAGGCGGTGGTCGCTACCCCGGCGCATGCGGCTGACCAGCGCGTCGATCACGCGGTCGCGACGTTCTGGCTCGGCGATCTCGTCCAGGCCGTCGACGAAGACCAGCCAGCGGGCGCCCAGTGCGCGCTTGGCGAAGAGCTCCGGTTTGAGGGTGGAGTTCAGGCGGCTGCTGCGAACGGCGTTGGCGAGGAGCTCGCTCCACGGCAGGTCGTCGGCCAGCGCCTTCGCCGGGATGCGCAGGGGCATCACGGGTTCCGGCAGTGGCGGGTCGGCGCTGGCTTCGAGCCACTCGGTGGCCAGGCGCTGCACGTACATCTGGCCGAGGGTGGACTTGCCGGCGCCGGGTTCGCCGGTGATCAGAAGGTGTTTGCCGCGGGACAGAGCCTCGCCGATCGGGAACGGGCGGTCGCCCTGCTTGCGTTCGGTTTCGCGGACGCTCTGCTGGACGTAGACGCGGGTCAGTTCGGGCTGCCGCACGCCGAGGAGGCGGTAGGGGAGCGTTTCCGCCGCGTCGCGTTGCACGTGGAGGAGGTCTTCGAGCTCCTCCGTGAGTGCTGGGCGGTCCTGCCACGAGGTCAGCGGTGGGTGCGGGACCTCGTTGCCGTGCAGGTGCAGCTCGCCGATTTCCTGCGCCTGGACGACGTGGCCGTGCACTGTGCTGCCCTGGACCTCGTTGTGCATGGGGCACTTTCTACCGGATATGCGCACACGGACCCTATGAACGTGATGGAGGGTGTCCAACGACCGCCTTTTCGGTTGGACCTGGCCCGAAACTGTGTTCGGTGCGGTGGAATGCGGCTTACGTTCGTGCGCATGCCAGCTAGAGCTTCCACGGTGCGCGGTCGCGAGTTCGGAGCGAGTGTCCGCGCTGTTGTCGACGCGACCGGTATGTCGCACCGCGCCATTGCGGAACTGTTGGGATGGGACCCGCAGAAGATCTCGGACCTGTTGACCGGGAAGGGCGGGGTCGACGAGATCGACTTCGCCCGGCTGTTGGGCCTTTGTCGTGTGCGGGAGGAGGAGTTCAACCACCTCATGGCCCTGTTGAAGGTGTCGAGAGAGAAGGGCTGGTGGCAGCACTACAAAGGCGTCCTGCCCATCAAGATGCGGACGCTCATCGAGCACGAGACCGTGGCGAGCGAGATCCACAGCTGGCACCTGACACTGGTGCCGGGCCTGTTGCAGACTCGAGAGTACATCCGGCCGCTGTTCGAGGTCTGGCCGAAGATCGAGACCAAGGACATCGACAAGCGTGTGGAGGCACGAGTCGGTAGGCAGCGGATTCTGGAGCCAGGGCACAAGTTCTTCTTTTATGTGCACGAACAGGCGCTGCTGCTGCCGGTCGGTGGCGAAACCGTTTGGCGGGACCAGCTTCACCACCTGTTGAGGTTGTCGGTGCGGCCGTACATCTCGATCCGGGTGGTTCCGACGCGGATCGGCGCACACGCCGGAACCATGGGCGAGTTCAGCCTGATGAAGTTCAAGAAGATCTCGCCGGTCGTCTACGCCGACACGATGAACTCCGGCCTCTTCATGGAGGACGACGCGTCAGTCGACCTCTACTCGGAGATTCTCAAGTCGCTGGCCGGTGTGGCTCTGGATGAGGAAGAATCGAGGAGGTTGATCACCGACATCGTCTCCTGAGGAGGCCACGCCATGTGGCGCAAGAGCAGCTACAGCCCGGATGGCAACAACTGCGTGGAGATCGGTGTGGGAGTCGGTGTCCGGGACAGCAAGGCTCCCGCCGCCCACATGCCGGTGTCACCGTCGGCCTGGGAGGCGTTCCTCTCCTCGGCCAAGAGCGGTCACTTCGGCGGCGGCACGTTGTAAAGCGCCAGCGCGCTCTGGCCGGAGCAGCCGTACTCGCCGGGCTGGGTCTGCACGCGAGGCGGGTACCACGCTGCAACGGTGCCGTTGGTCAGGCGCACGCCGTTGAGGCACGAGCCACCGCCCCCGGCGATGATGCCGACGTTGCCGTCCTTGACGAAGGCGTCGAGGCGGGGCTCGACCCAGGGCAGCTTGGTCTGTTCGTCGACCGGCACCGGTGGCAGCTTCGCGCGCAACGCGGCGAGCACCTCGTCCTGCGTGGGAGCGGGCGGCAGCTCGGCGAGGATCGTCTTGAAGGCTTCGAGGTAGGTGTCCGGCACGCCGGTGCGCTGGGCTGGTGGCGGAGTGATCGGTCTGGCGTCCTGCGGGCAGCGGATGCGTTCGGGTCCGCCGTCCGTGACGCCGTAGTAGTTGAAGTCCGCGCGGTAGCACGCGGTCACCGGGTCCTCCTCCCAGAGCCGCCAGCTCGGCGGGGACTCGCTGGTGCCGGGGTCGTAGACGCGGAACACCAGGCTGGTGCGGATCTTCTGCGGGTCGTTCGTCGGGCTGTCGGTGATCTCGAGAACCGCGAAGTACTTCGGGTCGGTGTTGCCCTCCAGTGCGGAGCGGGCGTAGGAGTTGCCGTCGGTACCGACCGGGTAGCCGATGCGGTCCGCCACCTCCGCGGCCTTCTTGTCGGTGTCGCCGTTGCCGTCCGGACGGGTGACCACGTACGTCGTGATGCCCGCCGCGACAACGGCCGTTGCCAGAAGTGCGATCCCCCCACGCTTCATGACGGCGACGCTAGCGCCGCGGCCGTCGCGAGCGCGCGAGTAGTTGTACTCATGTCATTCCAGAACGGTGACGTTTCGCTTATGTTGCTCGGCATGACAACGAGGTCGTGGTGGGGCTGGGGCAACGTCGAGGACGCCGTCACCCCGGATGAACGCCGTGCGCTGGTCGACCGTGTCCGCGCTGTCCTGCCGGACGCGGACCTGACGTTCCACTCGCCGCCGGATCCTTCCTCGCTGGACGTTCCACCGTCCCGGATCAAGCCACCCGGCGATCTTTACTCGACTGATGTGGTCGATCGGCTCAGCCACGCGCGTGGTCAGGCCTATCGCGATGTCACCCGCAACCTCGTCGGCGACGTCGGCCCGCTGCCGGACGCCGTTGCCCGCCCGCGCACCGAGCAGGACGTCGTCGACGTGCTCGACTGGTGCGGCTCGAACGACGTTGCCGTGATTCCGTTCGGCGGCGGCACTTCCGTGGTCGGCGGTGTCGAGCCTCGCGACCTGGATCGTGTTGTGACGCTGGATCTTCAGCACTTGGACCAGGTGCTGGAGGTCGATCCGGTGAGCCGTGCCGCTCGCATCCAGGCGGGCGTGTTCGGGCCGTCGCTGGAAGCACAGCTGAAGCCGCACGGGTTGACGTTGCGGCACTTCCCGCAGTCGTTCGAGTTCTCGACCCTCGGCGGCTGGCTCGCCACGCGCGCCGGCGGCCACTACGCCACGCTCTACACGCACATCGACGACCTGACCGAGTCGCTGCGCGTGGTAACACCGAACGGGATCTCCGAGTCGCGTCGCCTGCCAGGGTCGGGCGCGGGGCCGTCGCCCGACCGGCTTTTCCTCGGCTCCGAAGGCACTCTGGGTGTGATCACCGAGGCGTGGATGCGCCTGCAGTCACCGCCGGTCCACCGCGCGGGGGCTTCGGTGCGGTTCGCGTCGTGGGAACGTGCCGTCGAGGCGACGCGGCTGATCGCTCAGTCCGGGCTTCACCCGGCGAACTGCCGTCTGCTGGACCCGGCGGAAGCGTTCCTCAACGCCGGTGCGCAGTCTTTCGTGCTGGTGCTGGCTTTCGAGTCCGCCGACCACCCGGTCGACGCGCAACTGGCCCGAGCGCTGGAACTCTGCGGCGACGGCGAGGTCGTCGAGGGCGCGGCGCAGCAGTGGCGGAAGTCGTTCCTGCGCATGCCTTATCAACGTGACGCGATGGCCCAGCACGCGATGATCACCGAGACGTTCGAGACGGCCTGCACCTGGGACCGCTTCTTCGACCTGCACGCGGCGGTGGTGGAGGCGGCGACCACAGCACTGCGCGAGGTGTGCGGAATCGGCGTCGTCACGTGCCGCTTCACCCACGTCTACCCGGACGGCCCCGCGCCCTACTACGGCATCTACGCGCCGGGCCGGTGGGGCAGCCTGACCGCGCAGTGGGACGAGATCAAAGCCGCGGTGTCCGAGGCGTTGCTGAACGCCGGCGGCACGATCACCCACCACCACGCCGTCGGCCGCGACCACATGCCCTGGTACACGCGCCAACGTCCGGACGTGTTCGGCGCGGCGCTGGCCGGAGCCAAAGCCGCGCTGGATCCTCAGGGCGTGCTCAACCCCGGCGTCCTCACCACACGATCGACCTGAGGATCAGCGCCGCGATGAACACCACCGTGAACGCGAGATCCAGCCCGAACCCGCCGAACCGCACCGGCGGCAACACCTTGCGCACCGGCGCCAGCACGGGCTCGGTCGCCGCGTGCGTCACCCGGCGCACCTTCCACACCCAGTCACCTCTCGCCTGGAAGGTGACCGCCCAGTCCACGATCATCCGGCCGATCATCACGAGGATGAACAGCGTCAAGAGCCAACCGAGCACCCAGCCGACCAAGCCGAACAAGATGGCCTCCTAATGTCCTGTACGTCCATGAAGCCACATGAATCTGAGAGGCGCCTGGCAACTCGCTGAGACAGTATTCAGCGTGTGGCGTACGACGAAGGTTTGGCCCACCGCCTGGGCGACGCGCTGGGCGGCCTACCTGGCATGGGCTCGAAGAAGATGTTCGGCGGCATCGCGTTCCTCTGGCACGGAAACATGCTGGTAGGAGTGATCGGCGACGACCTGATCGCCCGCGTTGGCCCGGAGGCCCAGGAAGACGCGCTGACCCAGCCGGGCGCCCGCGTCTTCGACTTCACCGGTCGCCCGATGAAGGGCTGGGTGATCGTCGACGGGGCCGCAGTGTCCGAGGACGAGGCCCTGGAGGACTGGATCGCGCGCGCCCGCGAGTTCGTGGAAGCGCTGCCGCCGAAGTGACCCTTCTGGACCGCGTCCGGGCGGCGCTGGACGGCTACCGGTACGTCAGTGAGACATCGGCGCTCGGCGGTGTGGTGTTCGAGTGGGGCGGCGATCCGCTCGTCGGCGTCGTGAACGACGAGCTGATGGTGCGCGTTCCTGGAGGTGGCTGGGCAGCCGTGACCGGTGACGTCGCCGACTGGCTCGAACGCTCGTCCGAGGTGGTGATCGCGGAGTGTGTGGTGCGCTGGCACGACCAACTCCGCGCGGGCGGTTTCGAGGCCTCCCAGGCCATGCTCGGCCTCGTCCACCACGAGCCGGACCGCGAGCAGCTGCAACGGATCCTGCTCGACCACACGCACCATCCCGCGCTGCGTCAGCTCGCCGTCACCTGCCTGGGGCACGTGGGCAGGCTCGACGGCGAGGTGCTGCCCGAGGTCGTGCCTCGCCTTCGCGAACTGCTCGACGATCCTGAGGTCGGCGGCAGAGCCGAGGACGCGCTCGGGGACATCGAGCAGTTCACCCGCTGTTGACGTCAGAACCGCACCAACGGACCTCCCGTGAGGAACTCGTAGACGAAGTTCACGAAGAAGAACCCGAAGAACACCACGTTCAGCCCCAAGATCACGTAGTGCCACCACCGCGGCCGAGCAGGTCGCGGCAGCCGGGAGTTCAGGTACATCAACGCGAACGGGAACATCAGCGCGCCCAGGTTCGACATGTTCGCCGAGATCTGCACCAGTTCCACCGGCAACGCGAGGTGCAACGCGCCGGCGATGATCACCAGCACCAGCAGCATGAACGGGTAGTAGAACCGCCGGGGGTCGCCCTCGATCCGTTTGCGCAGCCGGGGAGAGACCGCGTGCACCGCATCGGTGAAGTTCCGCACCAGGGCCTCGAAGATGCCGAGCTGAGTGGAGAACAGCACCAGCACGCCCACCACCAGCATCAGGTAGAACATGCCCTGGCCGTACAGGATCCCGAGCTGTTCGGCCGAGAACGTCGGCACGTTCGCCGCGGTCGGTTGCTGGCCGGACACCGCCACGACGTGTGCCATGAGCACGGTCGGCAGCAGCATGCCGAGCATGGCACCGACGAAGAACACCGCCCACTGGTCGATCAGCAGCAACCTGTACCAGCGGCGCCACAACGACGCGTTCGCCGGAGTGTCCACAAAGGTCACGCCGACCGGTCGCACCTCCTGTTTGCCCCCGCGCAGGCCCGAGATGAACCCGACGCGGTGTCCCATCCCGTAACCCTTGTCGCGGTAGTGGCTCATCGCGTACCAGTTCAGCCCGGACGCCAGCGCCGTGAACCCGGCCAGCGCTCCCAGCTGTGTCGCCGTGATGCCCGCGGGCGGCGCGGCGGGCGTCACGAGACCGCGCACTCCCTCCGACCACACGGAGAACGGCACGATCAGGACCGTCACCACGATCAGGACCAGCAGCAGCGTGCCCACGAGCACCCAGTTCGTGAGCTCCAGGGCCCGTGACACCTTGCGGGCGCCCGCCGTGATCGCGAAGACGACGATGAGCAGGCCGATCGCGAGCAGCCGCACGTACTCGATCTCGTCCGGCCGGTAGCCGCGTCCCGCGATCAGCGCGAAGAGTCCCTGACCGGCACCCGCCGCCCAGCCGCCGAAGATGAACGCGAAGTAGAAGACCGCCAGCGAGACTGGCACCCAGAACTTCCAGCCCGGCGGCACGCGGCCCCAGCCCACGATCGGGACCTCGCCCGTCGCCACGACGTAGCGGGCGACCTCCACGTTGTAGAACGTCTGCAGCAACGCCGACACGGTGATCACCCAGCCGATGCCGACGAAGCCGAACTTGCCGACCGCCTGCGGACCGAGCAACCACTCGCCGCTGCCGATCGAGATGCCGAGCGCGATCAGGCTCGGGCCGATGACGAACTGGACCACCTGCAGCGGCCCCAGCTTGCGAACCTTGAACACTTCCTCGGGTTCTGGCAGGTCAGCCACGTCCAACGGTGGCCTGCTCACTCCGATTTGCATCGACGACACTGTCGACCTCCCGACACGTCGGGGAACGGAAGCTCCCACTCTCCCGACGTGCCGGGCACTCGGTCAACCGGCCGCGGTCACCGCGTCGTTCGCGAACACCCACCCGTGCCCGATGGCGTCCGCGCCCCGGGTCTCGACCAACGGCTCACCGGTCCGGTGCGTCACGGTCACCGAGCCGGGCGCCAACGGCGTCGCCGATGCCTCCAGACGGCGTTCCAGCTCGCCCGGTCCCCACGACGCGGGATCGGTCTGCGCGTCCGCATTGGACAGTCCGGGGTTGCGTTCCAGCATCAGCGCCACCACACCGGCCACAGCGGGTCCGGAGAAACTGGTGCCGCTCATGAGCCTCGCGCACGGGTACGGCAGCAGGTACCGGCCTTCGGGCACGACGTCTTGTCCGGGTAGTCGTTCCACTGCCGCGTCCAGCCGCCCACGCCGACCGAGATGACCGGCGCGCAGGCGGCAGGGAAGCCCATGCCCGCGTCGCCCTCGTTGCCCGCCGAAGCCACGAACACGACACCCGCGTTGATGGCGCTGCCGAAGCAGCCGAGCGGCCAGCACCAGGGCGGCGGCAGTCGCGATGAGACGTCTCATGTGGACTCCCTGGGACAGCCCCGACCCGCTGTCGGTTGTACGCCGAACGGCCGCCCACCGAAAGGCCCACCGGGTGTGGCAAGCCCGCCTCCGTTAGCTTGGGCGGCATGACCGCTGCTTCAGACATGCTGGCCGTCGCCGTCGAAGAGGCGCGGATCGGACTCGCCGAGGGCGGAATCCCCATCGGCGCCGCACTTTTCGACGGCGACGGCCGTCTGCTGGGCAGGGGCCACAACCGTCGTGTGCAGGACGGTGACGCCTCCATGCACGCGGAGACCTCCGCCTTCCGCAACGCCGGCCGTCAACGCAGCTATCGCGGTACGACCATGGTCACGACGCTGTCGCCGTGCTGGTACTGCAGCGGCCTGGTCCGCCAGTTCGGCATCTCAAACGTGCTGATCGGCGAGGCCACCACGTTCTACGGCGGCCACGACTGGCTGGCCGAGCACGGCGTCGGCATCACGATCGTGGACGACCCTTCGCTGATCGAGCTGATGAGCAACTTCATCTCGGAGCGGCCGGAGCTCTGGTACGAGGACATCGGCCAGGACTGATCCTTTGACCTGGAGCGCGCTCCAGGTCGTAGCGTGGACGCATGGCTTCTGTGTTGGTCACCGGCGCGAACAAGGGCCTCGGCCTCGAGACCGCCCGTCAACTCGTTCTCGCCGGCCACACGGTGTACTTGGGCAGTCGTGACCCCGAGCTGGGGCAGGCGGCTGCCGCCGAGGTGGGTGCGCGGCCCGTCCAGCTCGACGTCACCTCCGACGAGTCGGTGGCGGCCGCGGCCGAGGCGGTGGGAGAGCTGGACGTGCTGGTCAACAACGCCGGCATCGCTCCGGAGTGGCAGGAGTCGGGCGTCGTCGGCGCCGCGGACGTCACCGCCGACCTGATGCGGGAGACGTTCGAGGTCAACCTCTTCGGCCTGGTCCGCGTGCTGCACGCTTTCCTGCCGTTGCTGGAACGGTCCGGCTCTCCGGTCGTGGTGAACGTCAGCAGTCGCCTGGCCTCGCTGGCCACGGCCGCCGCCGGCAGCGGGTATCCCGGTGTCGCCTATCCGGTGTCGAAGGCCGCGGTCAACATGGTCACGGTGCAGTACGCGAAGGCGTTCCCGAACATGCGGATCAACGCGGTCGAGCCCGGCTTCACCGCCACCGATCTGAACGGTGGTACCGGTCAGCAGACCGTCGAACAGGGCGCGGAGATCATCGTGCGGATGGCGCAGATCGGGCAGGACGGGCCGACCGGCGGCTACTTCGACGCCGAGGGCACCCTGCCCTGGTAGGTCAGGACGAGTAGCGCTCCACCGCCTCGTCCACCGAACCCAGGATCGTGAAGACCGAGTCCAGTCCAGTCGCCTCGATCGGCCGCAGGGCGGCCCGAGTGGAAGCGACCACGACGAAGTCGACCTCGGCCTGGGAAGCGCGCTGCTGTCCCAGCACCAGCGCCTCCAAACCGGCGGAGCCCAGGAACTTCACGCCGCCGAGATCCACGACGACGGCCCGGTTCGCCTCCACCACGTACTTGTCCAGCGGGGTGGTCAGCTCGCTGCTGCTCGTGGTGTCGAGCTCTCCGGACACGTGCAGCACGACGACGTCGGGTGCGATCCGGTCGACGACCACCGAGGCCAGAGCTGTGGGGTCGGGCACGCTGTCTCCCTTCAAGAACGTCAGCACCCCACGTTAACGCGGCCCTGCGAGAGCAGCCAACGGCCCCTCAGCGAGGTGCGGCCTGCCTGCAGACAGGCGTGAACGTGGTGCGTCAAGCGTGCGTGCAGCTCGTGGCACACGGTGAAGCCGAGGCGGACGTCGTCGGGCGGGCACTGGACCGGCAGCAGCTGTGCGAACGGGTCACCGCCGATCGTGTCGACGGCGGTCAGGAACCCGACCAGAGCCCCCACCAGGCGCTGGTGCAGGCCGAACAACGAAAGCGCGTTCACCAGGGCCAAAGTCGGCGCGGGCATCTCGTCCACGCCGACAGCGCAATTCAGGTCGCGCAACGTCACGGTGAACAGCACCGAATGCGTCCGCTCTGAACGAGCGCCGTACGCGTCGCCCTGGATGTCGCGCAGCACCGAGCGCATCTCCCGGCGCGGCCGCCAGAACGCGTGGTGCTTGCGCAGCTCGTCCAGACCCTTTTCGGACAGGGAAGCGGGCTGGGTCACCTCCGGCAACGACCGCAGCCCTTCCTCCCAGCGCGCTTCCAGGATGGCGTGGAACTGCGTCAGCGCGGGGTGGTCCTCCCAGCCGGCGTGAACGTCGTCGAAGCCGCGCATCCGCAGCTCGTAGCAGATCCACAACGACAGCTGCAGATCGTCGTCGAGCCAGGTCTCCCTGGTGCCTCCGCCGGCGAGCAACGCCGGCCGCGGCACCGGCGGAAGACGGAGTGCGGTGACCAGGGCGGAGCTCATGTGGCCGCGGGGAGCGGGGAGGCGCATCAGGTTTCCTCACGCGTTCGGGCGATCAGCTCGTCCACAAGGGACTCGGGGTCCGGGCAGCGTCGTTGCCGGGCCGCACCGCTGCCGTTGTGGCGCAACCAGTCCATCTGGCGCTCCACAGTAGACAGAGTGCCGCGATCGCGCAGCGCGACCGCGACGTGCTCAACCAGGTCTTCTGCTCGGTCGAACGCGGGGGAGAGTTTTCCGGTGTGTGGATCGGCGGCCAGTCCGTCGACCCCGTCGCGCGACGCCCGCCAATATGCCGCTCGCAGCACGGGATCGTCCACCCTCTGTTCGGAGGGTTCGGACGCGACGATCGCACGGACGAGTTCCGCGAGAACGATTGCTTCCGTTGCCAGTTGCGGAATGTCCGCCACGCGCACCTCAACCGTCGGATGATCCGCAGACGGCCGCACGTCCCAGTACACCATCGCCCTGTCCAGCAACGCCTGGGTAGCGATGATCGCCTCGACGGTGCGGTCGTAGTGCTCGGGGCCGTCCCACAACGGCGGCGGTCCGCTCACCGGCCAGCGCGACCACACCATCGACCGCCAGCTCGAATATCCGGTGTCCTCTCCCCCGTAGATCGGGGAGTTCGCGCTCAGCGCCAGCAACGTCGGCAACCACACCCGCAGCTTGTTCGACGCCCGCAGCGCCTCTGCCTTGTCCTCGACGCCCACGTGGACGTGCAGCCCGCAAGCGCCCTGCCCGAGGACGAGTCTTCGGTGGGAGTACTCGATCTGGTGATATCTCGGCTCATCCGTTCCGGGTGGGGGACCGGCCTTGCCGATCGGCGGCATGCCGGTCGCCACCAGCCGGCACCCGGCCTCGTCGGCGCCTCGGCCAGCACCCGCCGGGAGCACCGCACCTGCTCGTTCAGCTCTTCGAAGCTGTGCGTGATCCCGGTGGCGATCTCGATCTGGAACGGCGTGAACTCGCCCTGCACGTCGAGGTCACCGGTGGCGCGGGAGAGTTCCCGGACTCGGGGCGCCAGTGCTACCGGCCGCCGCGACTCGGGGTCAACGAGGAGGAACTCCTGTTCCACACCGACCGTGTAGTGGTTCATCGGCGAGCGGGTACCCGCATTTCGTACTGATCAACCACGAGGTGGCCACATGAGACTCCGCCGCAGCGCTCCGTCCGGTCCCGGCTGGACGCGCGTGAAGCACGGCAAGGGCTTCCGGTACCTGGACGCCCACGGCCGGCCGCTCGCGGCTGACGACATCGCGCGGGTGAAAGCCCTGGTCATCCCACCTGCATGGCGCGAGGTCTGGATCTGTCCGCACCCCAACGGCCACATTCAGGCGGTCGGCTACGACGACGCGGGCCGCCGCCAGTACCTCTACCACGAGCGGTGGCGCACCGACCGCGACGCCGAGAAGTTCGACCGCGTGCTGAAGCTCGCCAAGCGCCTGCGGAAGTTCCGCGAGCAGATCGTGAACGACATGAGGTCACGCGGCCGCAAGCGACTGCTCGCCATCGCGCTGCGCATGCTCGACCTGGGCGTCTTCCGCGTCGGTCACGAGGAGTACGCCGAGGACAACGGCACCCACGGCGTGGCGACGCTCCTTTGTGAGCATCTCAGCGTGCGCGGCGACCGGGTCAGGTTCCGGTTTCCCGCCAAGCACGGCGTCGAGGTCGACGAGGAGATCATCGACGCGATGCTCGCGCGCGCCGTCCGGTCACTTCTCCAGGGCCAGCCCCCGGACTGCCGCGTCTTCGACCTCACCGCTGACGACATCAACGATCGATTCCGCGAACTGGTCGGCGAGGAGTTCAGCGTGAAGGACCTCCGCACCTGGCACGCCACGGTGCGAGCAGCCCAGGCGTTCGCGCGAGCCCTCCTGGAACGAGGCAAACCGTCGAAACGAGCGGTCAGCGCGGTGATGAGGGAGGTGGCGGAAGACCTGGGCAACACGGCGGCCGTCGCGCGGAAGTCCTACGTCGACCCACGCCTGGTCGAAGCGTTCGAACGCGGCGAGGTCATCGGCAACGGCGATCCGGAACGGGCGGTGCGGAAGCTGCTCACACGCTCTTGAGCGCCGCCGCCCGATCACACTGCCGGCACCAGACGGCGCCCTGCGCCGCCGCCAGAGCGGCGAACCCGGCCAGCAGGTGCAGCGCGTTGCTGCCGGGGTTGACGTTCAGCACGTTCACGACCTGGTCGTCGTACCTGGCCGTGCCCAGGCCGAACGTCACCAGCAGCAGCATGGACGTCAGCAGCCCCACTCCGCTCAACGCCTTCAAGCGGGGAACCGCCAGCAGCAACGCGACGCCGAGGACGACGTGGATGGTGTTCTGCAACGGGTTCACCCTCAGCCCGATCAACCACATGTCGGACTCGCCGGCAAAAGGGGAGAAGCCGGTCACGAAGAACCCCGCCACCCCCCAGAGTGCGAGCAGGGCACCGGTGCTGATCGCCAGCTTCTGGGGCCACCGCAACCGGTTCATGCGGCCAGTATCGCGAAAACCCGACATTCCCGCTCGCCCATTTCACTCCTCCGCCAGCAGGTCGTGCCGCAGCTGCTCCAGCGACTTGGTGAGCAGGCGCGACACGTGCATCTGGGAGATCCCGACGCGACGCGCGATCTCCGTCTGGGTCAGCCGTCCGAAGAACCGCAGGACGACGATGGTCCGTTCACGCCGCGGAAGGCCCCGCAGCATCGGCTGCAGGGCCTCGTGGATCTCCACGCCTTCCAGGGCGGGGTCGTCGACCGTCGAGCCCTCCAGCGAGTCCAAGGGCGCGAACGCGACGTTCTTCTCCACGCGCAGGCCCTCGTAGACGTCGGAAATCGACACCCCCAGGTGCCGGGCGATCTCGGAGGGAGTGGGAGATCGCCCGGTCTTGTGCGACAGCTCGGCGGTCGCGCCGTCGATGGAGTCACACAGCTCTTTCAACCTGCGCGGCACGCGCACCGCCCAGCACTGGTCGCGGAAGTGCCGCCGCACCTCCCCGGTGATCGTGGGCACGGCATAGGACAGGAAGTCCGTCTGCCGGTTCACGTCGTACCGGTCGATGGCGTTGATCAGTCCGACCGCGGCCACCTGCGCGAGGTCTTCCATCGGCTCGCCGCGTTCGCTGAAGCGGCGGGCGATGTGCCGGGCGAGCGGGAGGTATTCGCGCACCAGCCGATCCCGCAGCGCGTAGTAGCGCGGCGAGTCACGTGCGGTGCGGGCGAGTTCCTCGAACGCCGCGTGTTGATCTGGCGTCAACGGGCACCGCGATCAGACCTGGGGCGGCGGCGTGACGTCGCCACGCCAGGCACCGGTCTCGGTGCCGCGGTTCTCGATGAACTCCTTGAACCGCTTCAGGTCGCCCTCGACCCGGTGGCCGACCACGCCGAGCGCGGCACCCGCCTTCTCGGTGATGGTCTCGGGGTCGTACTCCATCTGGAGATGCACCCGAGTCGTGTCGTTGTCGAGGCGGTGGAACGTCACCACGCCACCCTGCGGCGGCCCGTCGACCGTGGTCCACGCGACGCGCTCGTCCGGGTGCTGCTCGGTGATCTCCGCGTCGAACTCGCGGACGACCCCGCCGATCTTCGTGGTCCAGTGGGTCCTGGTCGGCGTGACCTGGTCGATCTTCTCGACGCCGTCCATGAACGCCGGGAAGGATTCGAACTGAGTCCACTGGTTGTAAGCCGTGCTCACCGGCACGTGGACGTCCACCGACTTCTCAATGGTGGTCACGAAACCTCCTCCTACTGAGTTGCTTGCACGAGGTGAGTACCCAAGGCACGGCTCGTTACACATCGTGTCCGGTCCACTCTGGACGGACACGGAGAGTGCTGAACCAATCGCGACATGCGCATCACGAAATTGCGCACAGTAGTCAAAATGGTTGTGATCCACGTCATACTGATCGGCATTCCAGGCCCTAGGAGGCGCCGGTGCTCGAGGCGAACAACCTTGAGGTTGTCTACGACGACGTGATGCTGGTGCTCCGCGGCGTGAGCCTCAAGGTGCCCAAAGGCAAGGTCGTCGCCCTGCTCGGTGCCAACGGAGCTGGGAAAACAACGCTGATGAGGGCGTTCAGCGGCCTGCTCGACGTGCACGACGGCAAGGTCACCAAGGGCTCGATCACGCTCGACGGTGAACCGATCCACCGCCTTTCACCAGCGAAAATCGCCGACAGGGGCATCAAACAGGCCCTGGAGGGCCGCAGAATCCTCGCCGAGCTGACCGTCGACGAGAACCTCAAGGTCGGAGGTCACGCCCGCCCCAAGAGCCTCAAGAGCAACCTCGAACGGTGCTACGAGCTCTTCCCGCAGCTCGCGGAACGGCGAAGGCAGAGCGCCGGCTACCTGTCCGGCGGGGAGCAGCAGATGCTTTCGATCGGCAGGGCGCTCATGTCCGAACCCGCCTACCTGCTGCTCGACGAGCCCAGCCTCGGGCTCGCGCCGCTGCTGGTGCAGCAGATCCGCGACCTCGTCGTGAAGATCAACGAACAGGGCACCACGGTCCTGCTGGTCGAGCAGAACGCCAGCATGGCGCTGTCCATCGCCGATCACGGGTACGTGCTGGAGACCGGCAAGGTCGTCATGGACAAGCCCGCCGCGGCGCTCCTCGCCGACGACGACATCCGCGAGTTCTACCTCGGGCTCGGCACCTCCTCGTTCCGTGCGGTCAAGCACTACAAGCGCAGGAAGCGGTGGCTTTCATGAGCGTGCTGGAAGTCGAGGGCATCCGGCTCGCGTTCGACGGGGTCGTGGCCGTCGACGGTGTGTCGTTCGAGGTCGAGGAGGGCGAGCTCTTCGCCATCATCGGCCCGAACGGTGCAGGCAAGACCTCCATCTTCAACGTCCTGAGCGGCGTCTACCGGCCGCAACAGGGCACGGTGCGGTTCCAGGGCGACGACCTCATCGGCATGCGCCCGCACCGCATCGCCGCGAGGGGCCTGGCCCGCACGTTCCAGAACATCGAGCTGTTCTCGCACCTCACCGTGGTCGAGAACCTCATGCTCGGCCGCCACAACCACATGAACTACGGCGCTCTCTCGGCGTTCTTCTGGCTCGGCAGAGCGCGCAACGAGGAGCTGAAGAACCGGTTCGCGGTCGAGGACGTGATCGACTTCCTGGAACTGGAGCAGTGGCGCCGGTACCCGGTCGGACTGCTGCCCTACGGCGTGCAGAAGCGCGTCGAACTGGGCAGGGCGCTCGCGATGGAGCCGAAGCTCCTTCTGCTCGACGAGCCGGTCGCGGGCATGAACGTCGAGGAGACCGAGGACATGGCCCGGTTCATCCTCGACGTCCGGGAGGAGCTGAACATCCCGATGATCATGGTGGAGCACGACATGGGCCTCGTGATGGACCTCGCCGACCGGGTGATGGTCATGGACTTCGGCCGCCCGATCCGCACCGGCACGCCCGCCGAGGTGCAGCAGGATCCCGACGTCATCCGCGCCTACCTCGGCGAGCAGCACAAGAGCGTGACGCCATGACCACCACCGTCGTCACGCGGGTGAAGAACAGGGCGGTCAACACGCCTGACCAGATCGCGTTGCGCGCCAAGGACTTCGGCATCTGGCAGGAGGTCAGCTGGGCCTGCTACTGGGCGAACGTCGAACTGGTCGGGCACGCGCTGCTGGCACTCGGGCTGAAGCCGGGCGAGCGGGTCGCGATCCACTCGGAGAACCGGCGCGAGTGGCTCTACGCCGATCTCGGCATCGTCGCGGCGCGCGGCATCACGGTCGGCCTCTATCCGACGAACCCCGCCTCGGAGGTCGCCTACCTCCTGTCGCACTCGGGCGCGCGGATCCTGATCGCCGAGGACCAGGAACAGGTCGACAAGGCGTTGCTGGTGCTGGAGGACACCCCCGATCTCGAATGGATCGTCTACCTCGAACCGCGCGGGATCAAAGGACGCTACGACAACCCGAAGCTGATGTGGTGGGACGACTTCCTCGCACTCGGCGCGGCACATCGCGACGAGTTCGGAGCCGAGCTCGCCGAACGGATGGCGGCGACCGAGCCGGACGACGTCATGACGTTGATCTACACGTCCGGGACCACCGGGCCGCCGAAGGGCGCGATGCTCACCGTGGCGAACGTCGAGTTCGCCGTTCACGTGCTGGTGGAGGGCGGCGGTTTCACTTCGCCACCGCCGTCCTCCACCGATGTGACGCTGTCCTACCTGCCGCTGTGCCACGTCGCGGAACGCATCTTCACCACGTGGTTCAGCGCGGCCAGCGGCGTGCAGGTGCACTTCGCCGAGTCCATCGAGACGGTGCAGGCGAACCTGCGCGAGGTGCAGCCGACGATCCTGTTCGGCGTGCCCCGCATCTGGGAGAAGGTGCTGGCGGGCGTCACGATCGGCGTGTCCAGCGCGTCGTGGCTCAAGCGTTCGGTCACCCGGTTCTGGCTCAAGCGAGCGGAAAGCATCGGCGAGACGCTCGTCAGGACCGGCGGCACGCACACGGCGCAAAGCAGACTGATCTACGCGCTGGGCTGGCTGTTCTGCTTCCGCGCGCTGAAGGCCAGGATCGGCATGCGCCACGTCAGGTACGCCGCGTCCGGCGCCGCGCCGATCGCGCCGGACGTGCTGAAGTTCTTCATGGGCATCGGGGTTCCGATGCACGAGGTCTACGGCATGACCGAGAACACCGCCGTGGCAACGGGAAACAGGCCGGGACGGGTCAAGGTCGGCACGGTCGGCGAACCGCAGCCCGGCATCGAGCTGCGGATCGACGAGGAGACCGGCGAGATCCTCACCAGGCACGCAGGCACGTTCGCGGGCTACTGGCGCGATCCCGAGGCCACGCAACGGGTCGTGTCCGACGGCTGGCTGCACACCGGTGACGTCGGCGAGTGGGTCGACGAGACGCACGTGAAGATCACCGACCGGATGAAGGACATCATCATCACCGCGGGCGGCAAGAACATCGCGCCCTCGGAGCTCGAGAACGCGTTGAAGACCTCGCCGTACATCAAGGAAGCCGTGGTGATCGGCGACCAGCGGGCGTACCTGGTGGCGTTGATCGGCATCGAGTACGAGACGGTCGGGCACTGGGCGCAGCAGCGCAAGCTCACCTACACCACCTACCGGGACCTGTCGGAGAAGCCGGAGGTCCTGGAGCTGGTGCAGTCGATCGTGACCGAGGTGAACAGCAGGTTCGCCAACGTCGAGCAGATCAAGAAGTTCAGGATGTTCCCCAAGGAGCTCGACCACGAGGACGGCGAGCTGACCGCGACGCAGAAGGTGAAGAGATCCGCGCTGGGCAAGATGTTCGACGACCTCGTGGAGAGCATGTATGGATGAGTTTCTCCAGTCGTTGATCCGGGGTCTCGGCACCGGGTCCATCTACGCGTTGCTGGCGCTCGGCTTCGTGATCATCTACAAGTCGACGCAGGTGATCAGCTTCGCGCAGCCGGCGTTCATGCTGGCGGGTGCGGTGCTGGTCTCCTACCTGTCACCGGCGGTGTCGTTCTTCGGTGCGGTGCTGGTGGCGGCCGCGCTGATCGCGGTGCTGGCACTGGGCGTGGAGCGCACGGTGCTGCGGCCCATGGTCGGCAAACCCGTGTTCGTGGTCGCGATCATCACCATCGGCGTGGACGTCGTGGTCAGGGTCGTGACGAACGCGTTCATCGGCCTGGACGTGCGGCAGGTCGGTGATCCGTGGGGCCTCACGACCATGTCGTTCCTGGGCGCCGAGGTGCAGCAGCGGTACCTGGTGATGATCGGGACCACCGCCGTCGTGACGGCCGCGTTGTTCGCGTTCTTCCGGTACTCGCGGATCGGGCTCGCGATGCGGGCGGTCGCCTACGACCAGGAAGTCGCGCTGGCGCAAGGGATCTCGGTCGGGTCGGTGTTCGCGCTGTCGTGGGCACTGGCCGGCGGGCTCGCCGCGCTGGCCGGCGTGTTCGTGGCGACCGGCGCCGGAGTCGACCAGCAGTTGTGGATCGTCGCGCTGAAAGCGTTGCCCGCGATCATCCTCGGTGGACTCGAGTCGCTGGGCGGTGCGGTCGTGGGCGGACTCGCGGTGGGGATCGTCGAGTCGCTTTTCGGTACCTACCAGGGTGATTTCGCGCCGTGGCTCGGGCCGAACTTCGCGCTCGTCGCGCCGTACGCGTTGATGCTGCTGGTGTTGCTCGTCAGACCCTATGGACTGTTCGGCAAGAGGGAGGTGGAACGGCTGTGAATGGGCCAAAAACCATCAAGGGCAGGCCAGAGCTGTACACCTCGTACGGGCAGGACATGGCGTTCCTGAACACGCGCCCGAAGCGGGCGTGGACGGGTGGCCTCGTCGTGCTCGCCCTGCTGGTCCCGTTCCTCATCACGGACGACCTGCTGCAGCTGCTCGCGACCGGGTTCGTGGCCGCGATCGGCGCGATCGGGCTGAACATCGTCACGGGCTACGCGGGCCAGGTGTCGCTGGGGCACGCGTTCTTCCTCGCGATCGGCGCGTACACGGGTGCGGCGCTGTCGGGATCAGAGACCGGGCGGGTGATCGGGTTCGGCATCACGTCGCTGCCGATCTGGCTGCTGGCCTCCGGTCTGGTGGCCGCGTTCTTCGGCGTCCTGGTGGCGCCGGTGGCGGTGCGGTTGCGGGGTCTCTACCTCGCGATCGTGACGCTGGGGCTGGTCTTCCTGGGAGAGCACGTGTTCCGGGAGTGGACGTCGCTGACCGGCGGGCCGGGTGTCGGGCGGCCCGCGGCCGTGCCCGAGCTCTTCGGGGTGCGGCTGGACAGGGACAACGCGTTGTTCACGGCGGCGCAACAGCTCTATCTGGTGATGTTCGTGCTGCTGGTGATTTTCGGTGTGCTGGCACGGAATCTGGTGCGCTCGCGGGTCGGCCGGGCGTTCGCGGCGGTGCGGGACAGGGATCTGGCCGCGTCGGTGATCGGCGTGGACCTGACGAAGTACAAGGTCCTGGCGTTCGCGGTGTCCTCGTTCTACGCGGGTGTCGCCGGCGCGCTGCTGTTCGTGGTGAACGGGTTCTTCGATCCGGGCTCGTTCAACCTGCTGTTGTCAGTGCAGTACATCGCGATGGTGCTCATCGGCGGCGCGGGCACCATCTCCGGCGCGATCATGGGCGCGCTCTTCATCACACTGCTGCCACGCATCACCAGGGAACTGCCCGCGGTGCTGCCGTTCATCAGTGGTGACGCGACCGGCGCGGTCACGGTCTTCCAGCTGGAGGCCGTTCTCTACGGCGTGCTCATCATCGTGTTCCTCATCGTCGAGCCACGCGGGTTGTTCGGCATCTGGGTGCGCATCCGCAACTACTGGCGCACCTGGCCGTTCTCGTACTGAGGAGAGAATCCCCATGTCTGGTAAGAGATTCGCAGTCATATTCGTAGGAGCGTTGGCTCTTGCCTCATGTCGTGGCGGGGACGGCGCCGCGCCGCAGGAGGGCGCGGGCGGCATCAAGGTCGACGTCGGAGTCACGAAAGAGGCGTGTCCCAACGCCGTCGACAAGTCCAAGGGCTGCATCTACCTGGGCACCATCTCGGACCTCACCGAAGGCCCGTTCAAGACGCTGGCCGTGCCGATCACGGACGCGCAGAAGGCGTTCTGGAAGCGCGTGAACGACAAGGGCGGCATCGGCGGCTACGAGATCGACGTCACGAAGTACGTCAAGGACAACAAGTACAACCCGCAGATCCACAACCAGGTCTACCAGGAGATCAAGGGCAACGTCCTGGCTCTGACGCAGACGCTGGGCTCTCCCACCACCGCCGCGATCCTGCCGGACCTCGAGAACACCCAGATGGTGTCGGTGCCCGCGTCGTGGACCTCGTTGTGGGGCTTCGAGGAGGTCGTGCTGGAGTCCGGCACGAACTACTGCGTCGAGTCGATGAACACCGTCGACTACGCCGTCGAGAAGCTCGGCGTGAAGTCCGTGATGGCCGTGCACCTCGCCGGTGACTACGGCGACGACGCTGCTGCCGGCGCCCGCATCGCCGCCGAGAAGCGCGGGTTGTCGTTCGAGAACGTGACGACGCAGACGGGCCAGGACAACCAGGGCGGCGCGATCGACGCCGTGGTGTCCAAGAAGCCTGACCTGGTGGTCCTGACGACAGGTCCGACCGATGCGGCCGTGATCATCGGGCAGGCCGCGGCTCGTGGGTACAAGGGCAAGTTCATCGGCACCTCGCCGACGTGGAACCCCGGCCTGCTGAAGTCGCCGGCCGCACCCGCGATCAAGGCGCTGTACCTGCAGTCGGCACCGTGGAAGGCGTGGGCGACCGAGTCCGTCGGCCACACCGCGATGCGCGCCGCGCTGCCCGGCGTGACGCCGAACGACGGCTACACGGCCGGTTGGGTGTGGGCGTACGCGCTGAAGGCCGCGCTGGAGAAGGCGGCTCAGAACAAGGACCTGACGCGTGCCGGTGTCCTCGCCGCCGTGCGCCAGCTCAGCTCGGTGGACTACGAGGGCATGCTTCCTTCGGGTGCTGGCAATTTCTCCGCTTCGCCCCAGGACGCACTGTTCCGTCAGTCACTCATCTACCGCCCGGACGACGCCGCTCCGACCGGAGTGACGCTGGTGGAGGACTTCTTCACCGGCTCGACGGCAAAAGATTTCAAGTTCGAGAAGCCCTGCTACCAGTGAACCGAACGGGTGACACCCGCCGCTGACCACCGCGATCTCTGGCTAGTCTCGCTGGTGAGCCAGTGCAGGAGGTAGTAGCGGTGATGTCGTGCGTCGAGGTTCGCCGATCCGCCGGAGGCCTCCGGTTGTTCGTTCGTCCCCCGGCCGCGCTGCGCTGGAGCGCGCGGCTGGGGTACGAACGGGTGTCGGAGCTGCTGAGTGCGATTCGTCAGGCCGAGTCGTGCACGGTGCCGGACGTGGCACTGCGGTACGTACCCGACCAGCGCACCGGCGAGGCGGTCCTGGCGTGCCCGCGGGTCCGTCCTTCTGGACGCTGACGAGGTGTCCGCGTTACGAGACATCCTGCGCGCGCACATGCCCGACAGGATGCGGCCTCTGCCCGTGTAGGCACCGCCGGCTCGGCTACACGCCGAGCGTGCGCGCCAGCCACCCTCAGAAGGCCGCCTTGCCGCCGACCGGCACCTCGTCGACGTACCGCGACTCGCCGACGAGCAACGTCTGGAGCTTCGCCACCAGCGTCTGCGCGTCCTCGCTCGCGAAGAACGTGCTGTGCGCCTCCGCCGTCGTCCAGCCCTCGGTGACGTGGATGACGTCCGGGTCGGCGGCCGAGCGGCCCACCAGGAAGACCACGCAGTCGTCGTTCGCGAGCGAGGGCGCGTCGAGCAGGAACTCGACGACCTCGTCGCCCTTGCCGGGTCGTGCGGTCAGGGTGGCGTGGAAACCGTGCTCGACACTCATCTGTTCCTACCTCTCATCCGGTATTGCCGTGCTGGCGATGCACCAATCAGATCAGTCTGAACAGGGCAAACACGAGAACAATGCTGCCGGTCTCTTGCTCGATCCTGCCAAACGGCACTGTGTGCCGGGTGACGATCGAACACACGAGCCGGGCGTACGGACAGCGGGCCGACGAGTACATCGACGCCGTCGGCACGATGGAGGCCACCTCACCCGTCGACCGCGACCTGGTCGGCGCCTGGGCCCGAAAGCACTCCGGCGGGCAGATCCTCGACGTCGGGTGCGGGCCTGGACAGTGGACGAACTGGTTGCGGGAACAGGGCATCACCGTCACGGGCGTCGACCCGACACCGGAGTTCCTCGACCGCGCCCGAACCCGGTACCCGGACGCCCGTTTCAGGGCAGGCCGAGCCGAAGCGCTCGACGTCGCCGCCGGCAGCCTCTCCGGGATCCTCGCCTGGTTCTCGCTGATCCACACGCCCCCGCACGAGGTGCCCGCGATCCTCGACGAGTTCGCCCGCTGCGTCGAACCCGGCGGCGGGCTTCTCCTGGGGTTCTTCGAGGGCCCGGAGCTCGTCCCGTTCGATCACAAGATCGTCACCGCGTACTTCTGGCCGATCGACGAGCTCAGCCGCGTGGTCGAAAAGGCCGGATTCACCGTCACGAGCCGTGATGCGCGCGTCGACCCCGGATCACGGCGGCAGGGCGCGATCACGGCGATCCGGACCTGACCGGAGCTTTCAGCTGATCGGCGCCGGTGAACTGGCTTCGGGGACCACGACCGCGGGTGTGCCGGTGCCGTCGGAGGGCACGGCCCAGACGTCGTTCAGCCCGTCGTCGCGCTGGATGCCGTACGCGACGGTCTTGTCGTCCAGCCAGACCGGCTGGTCGTCGACGCTGCGGGTCTCGGCGAGCGGCGTGATCTTGCGCGTCTGAAGGTCCAGCACGGAGATCCGCCATCCCTGCTGCGGATCACCGTTGACCGCCGCCTTGTAGGCGATGCGGGTGCCGTCCGGTGACAGCGACGGGCACTCGACGTTGTCGGCGTCCACGAGCGGGCGGACCTTGCGGGCCGCGAAGTCGCCCTCGACGAGGTAGCGGTGCCCGCCGGTGGACATGGTGGCGTAGAAGCGGTTGTCGTCGGCGGTGAACGTGACGCCCCAGAAGTTCGTGTCCACCGGCCGCTGGGGCATGCCCTCGACGGCGAACTCCTCCAGCGACTCCACCAGCGTTCCGGTCTTCGTGTCGAGGACGCCGGTGCTCGTGGAGAACCCGTTGGCGGCGTAGGAATGCCCGTCGACGAACAGCGTCCACGCCACCATGCGGCCGTTGGCCGAAACCCGCGTGCGGTTCGGGAATCCGGTCAGCGGGACCGTGCGCAGCTCCTTCAACTGGCTGTCCAGCACGGCCAGTTCGCTCGCTTTCAGCGCGCCGACCGGGCGCAGGCAGGAGATGGTGCCCGCGGCGGAGTACGCGCGGTCGCAACGTTGTTCGGTGACCTGCCGCGATCCGGCCGGATCGTCGCGGGACACGGTGGAGAGCTTGCCGTTGCTGAGCACCATCAGCCGCGGGCCCGTGCCAGTCGGAACGGAGTGCGCGGCCTGTTCCGGAGCGGACCCCGACAGCACGGTGTAGCCGATCGCGACGCCGCCCAGCAGCACGGCGGAGATCAGGGTGATCAGCAGGCGGTTGTTCATGAGCGTCGGCGTCCCAGCAGTGCGGCGGTGGTGATCAGGGCCAGGACGACCGCGACCGCGGCGGCCCTGGTGGCGGTCTCGGGGCTCCAGAACTGCCAGGCGAGCCCGAACAGCACGGACGAGCCGAGGTAGGCGATCGCCTGTCCACTTTGGATCAGCGCGATGCCGGTGGTGCGCAGGCGTTCCGGCAGGACCGGGCCGGCGAGCGCCATCAGCACGCCGTCCGTGGCCGCGTAGAAGACGCCGTAGAGCAGCACCACCGCGACCAGCAGCGGCCAGCCGCCGATCGGGCCGTGCAGCAGCAGGTAGACCAGCGTCAGCGCGCCGTAGCCGCCCAGCATGATCTTCAGCCTGCCGACCCGGTCGGCGAGCGCGCCCAGTGGTGCGGCGAGCAGCAGGTAGACCAGGCTCGTGCCGACGGCGAGCAGCGGGAACCAGCCGAAAGCCAGCCCTTCCCGCTTCTGCAGCAACAGGTACACGAACCCGTCGCCGACGGTGACCAGCCCGAGCAGCGCCGCGGCCAGCACGATCCTCCGGACGGCCGGGTCTTTCAGCAGGCCGAGCTTCAGGGGTTCTTTGCGCTGCACGGGTTCTGGCCGGTCCCGCACGTAGAGGACCAGGACCAGCACGCCGAACACGGCGATGCAGAAGCTGGTGACGAACACCGCGTCGAACGACTGTGCCGACGCGGCGAGCACGGCCATCGCGACCAGCGGCCCGGCGAACGCGCCGATGCCGTCCATCGCCCGGTGCACGCCGAACGCTCGTCCCAGGTCACCGCTGGGCGTCGACAACGTGATCAGCGCGTCCCTCGGCGCGGTGCGCAGGCCCTTGCCCGCGCGGTCCGCGGTGATCACGAACCCGAGCGCGGTCATGGAGTTGCCCGCGGCCAGCAGACCGAGCTTGGCCACCGCCGAGAGGCCGTAGCCGAAGCCGGCGACCGCCTTGCGCCTGTTGGTGCGGTCGGCGAGATAGCCGCCGGCCAGCCTGAGCAACGTGGTGGCGCCGGTGTAGACGCCGTCGATCAGCCCGTACGCTGCCGGGCTGAGCTGGAGGCCGATGACCAGGTACAGCGGCAGGATCGCGGCCACCATCTCCGACGACACGTCGGTGATCAGGCTGACCGTGCCGAGCGCGAAGACGTTGCCGCTCAGCCCTTTCCAGTTCGCCGTCCTGGGTTTGTCTATTGTGGACAGATACACGATCGGCCTCCAGCAGCCCGTCAGTGGCAGTTCGTGGTGCCGCTGTCGGTGTAGGTCTTGCCCGCCTCCGGGACGAACTGCCAGTCGAAGCTGTTGCTGTGCAGCGTCAGCTTCAGCACACCGCGGGTGCCGGTGTTGCGCGCCTCGCTGTTCGGCTTGATCGTGCCGAAGCTGTAGGCCCCCGCGCCGCCCATGCCCGCGACGAACGTCCGGATGCCGCGTGCCGTGTCCAGCCCGCCGTTGGGGTTCTGCGGGGCGAACCGCTCGTAGTGGTGGTTGTGCCCGAAGAGCACCAGATCGGCGTTGGCGTCGTACAGCGCCTGGAACAACGGCCTGGTGGCCGTCGAGGGCGCGTGGTTGGAACCGCTGGTGAACAGCGGGTGGTGCCAGTACGCCGCGGTGCACGGCTTCGTGCTCGCCGCCAGGTCCTGCCGCAGCCACTGCTCCTGCGCGCTGCCCGCCGACATGCTGATGTTGGAGTTCAGCGACACGATGTGCCAGTTGCCGAGGTCGTAGGAGTAGTAGCCCCGCCCCGACGGCCCTGCCTGCGCCCCGAAGTAGTTGTAGTACCCGGTGGCACCAGTGGTGTGGTAGTCGTGGTTGCCCGGCGACGGCCGCGTGCGTGCCTTGTGCCGGCCCCACGTGGGCTCGTAGTAGCTCGCGAACTGCGACGCGGTGCCGTCCGGGTAGACGTTGTCGCCCGTGGTCCAGACCGTGCCCTGGATGTTGTCCAGCAGCGCGGCCGTGGCGGAGTCACCGGAACCCGAGTCGGCGATGTCGCCCGCGCCGACCCAGACCGGGTCGCCGGGCGGCTCTGTCGTGCCGCTCGTGACCACGAGCTGGGGTGCCGTGGTGGCACCGGACTCGCGCGAGTCGTAGTCGGCGCCGTCCGAGCTGCTCGACGTGACGCCGATGCTGAACGTGCCGTTGCCCGTGACGTAGCTCGTCACGTCGATCTCGTACCAGGCGTTGCGCACGACCGACCCGAGGGAGCCGAGCGTGCTGCCGTCGACGGCGGGCTGGTTGTTCCAGGTGACGCCGGTTTCGGACCAGCTGACGTTCGTCATGGACCGGAACGTGCCGCCGTTCGGGCTTTCCGCACCGGCGACGTCGTCGGTGTGGATGCGCAGCTTGGCGTTGCTGACCGCGCCGCTGATCCCGGAGACGGCGAACCTGAGGAACGTCCGCTTGATCGACGAGTTGTCGACGCCCAGCTGGCCGGACGTGCCGTAGTTGGTACCGGTGGCGGCGTTGTCGACGTAGGTGTCGGCGGTGGGGGTGAACGTGGTGGTGGCTGCGTGAGCCGCTGTGGAGGCGGTGAGGGTGGCCGCCGTGACGACGACCGTGGTGAGCACGGCTAATGGAGCCCTGCGACGTGACATGCCAGCGCACTTCCTTGTTGGCGGACATGGGCCGTCGCGAAGGCTAGGGCTCAAATGAGCTTCACGCGGTGATCGTTCGGCGGCAGTTGGGTGAACGGCCGGGAAATCCCCCTCAGGGGTGGAACTGCCGCGGAAGTATTTCCGCGGCGAATGGATGCTCCTAGCAGATATGGGAGTCGAGGTCCACGATCTTCGCTGGCTCAGCGCCGTGCCGGGAGCCGAGCTCGTGGTCGGGCTGGACGAGGTGAGCGAGTGCGCCGCCGGCGGTCACCGGGTGACGGTGTTGATCGACCTGGTGCCGGACAACGTGTCGTTGCTCCGGAGTATGGCCGCCCACGCGGTGGGGGAGGGCGCGCGCAAGGTGCGCGTGCGGCCCTACGGCGTCGATCGGGTCGACCTCGTCTACGCGGCCGTCGAGCTGAACCGGGTCGCCGAGGACGACGCCGTCGAGGTCCAGTTCGACGTCACGTCCGCCGCGCTGCTGCGGGCGGACCCGTCGGCGTTCGTGCGAGTCGATCCGCTGGTGGTCAAGCCTGACGGCACGGTCGTGCCGATCTGCGCTGGGCTGGAGCAGTACGCGCTGGGCTCACTGGGCTCGCTGGGCTCGCTCGACGAGCTGCTGGCCTCGTGGGATCCCGAACCGGTCAGGGACCTGTGCGAGGTCGCGCTGTCCCGCGCACTGGCCGACACCGGGCCCCTGGTCTCCTGGTACGAGCACCTCACCCGGACAGCAGCCGGGATGCGGGCCTGGTGTTGATCACGAGGTCCGGCGTGATGCCGCAGTCCTCCGCCCGCGCACAGCCGTAGTTCAGCCAGTCCAGCTGGCCGGGCGCGTGCGCGTCGCTGTCGATCGAGAACGTGCAGCCCGCGTCGACGGCGAGGCTGAGCAGCCTGCGTGGGGGATCGAGCCGCTCCGGTCGTGAGTTGATCTCCACCGCCGTGCCGCCCGCCGCGCAGGCCTCGAAGACCCGTTCCGCGTCGAACTGGGACTCCGGCCTGCCCTTGCCCACGACCAGGCGTCCCGTGCAGTGGCCGAGGATGTCGACGTGCGGGTTCGTCACTGCGGTCACCATCCGTTCGGTCATCTCGGCCCTCGGCATCTTCAGTTTCGAGTGGACGCTCGCGACCACGACGTCCAGCCGTGCCAGCAGGTCCTCGTCCTGGTCGAGCGAGCCGTCGTCGAGGATGTCGACCTCGATGCCGGTCAGGATCAGGAACGGCGCCAGCTCCACGTTCAGCTCGGCGACGACCTCGAGCTGCTTCTCCAGGCGTTCGCGCGACAGTCCATTCGCGACGGTCAGACGCGGTGAGTGGTCCGTCAGCACCATGAACTCGTGGCCGAGATCCCGTGCCGCCTCCGCCATGTCCCTGATCGGGCTGCCGCCGTCTGACCAGTCCGAGTGGACGTGGCAGTCGCCCTTCAGCTTCGCCCGCAGCTCCTCGCCGCCGCTGATGTCGACGTGCCGCAGCTTCGCGAGATAAGCGGGTTCACGGTTCGCGAGCGCGTCCAGGACAACGCCCGCGGTGGACTTCCCCACGCCTTTCAGGTCGGTGAGAGTGCCCAGTTTCGCCCGCTTTTCGACCTCCGCGGGGTCGAGATCGGCGAGAACGGCGGCCGCGTTGCGGAACGCCTGGACGCGGTAGGTCGGCTCGCCCGCCCGTTCGAGGTGGAAGGCCACCTGCTTCAACGCCTTGACCGGATCCATACCTCTTCCTACCTCATCCACTCCCTGTACGCCTTCTGTTGTTGGAGCCGCGCCGATCCACGATGATGTCGGCCATGTCCCCACGCCCGGCCGGTGTCCCGCCGGTGAACGGAGCCGGCTCGCGGCGCAAGCGCAGCAAGGGCGACCTGACCTCGCAGGCCATTCTCGACGCGGCGGAGCGGCTGCTCGAGACGAAGTCGCTCGACGAGATCGCCGTCGACGAGCTGACGTCGGGCGCGGGAATCTCCCGATCCACGTTCTACTTCCACTACGAGTCGCGCGAAGCCGTTCTGCACGCGTTGTCGGAACGGGTCGCGGACGACCTCTACGACTCCGCGGCGCTGTGGTTGCGGCGCGGCAGCGAACCTCCGGCGGACTCGATCCGGCGCGCGATCGCGGGAACCGTCGCGTTGTGGAGGGCACACGGCCCTGTTCTGCGCGCGGCGGTGCGTGCCCGTGACACGAGCGAACTGGTGCGCGGGTTCTGGACCGGGGTCGCGCGGAAGTTCGTCGAGTCCGCGGCGCAGCAGATCGAGATCGAACGGGACGCGGGCATCGCGGTACCAGGGCCGCCTACCGCGCGTGCTCTCGCGACCGCGCTGGTGACGATGAACGAGTCCATGTGCCACAGCCTGTCGCTCTCGCGGAAGTCGGCTGCTCGTGATCGCGAGGTCGTCGACACGCTGACCGCTGTGTGGCTGCGGGCCGTGTACGGGGTTTCCGAGTAGATAAGCGGTGTTCGTTGCCGCTCGACACCGTGTCGAATAATTTCGCCACCATGTCGAGCAACCCGTTTTCGCTGATCGGACACGTCGCGCTGGTCACCGGCGGCACCCGTGGCATTGGCCTGGAGTCGGTGCGAGCGCTGGCCCGCGCGGGGGCGAGCGTTGCCGTCGTTGCGCGCACGGCCGAGACCACCAAGGAGGTCGCGGCGGCCGTCGAGCGCGAGTTCCACATCGAGGCACTGCCCGTCGTCGCCGACATCGGCCACGACGACGAGATCCCCGGCATCATCTCGTCGGTCGTCGATCGCTTCGGCCGCATCGATGTGCTGGTCAACAACGCGGGCGCCGCGCCCCCGTTCGGTCCGCTGATCGACGTGTCCGCCAAGGCGTTCGACAAGATCATGGCCGTCAACGTGCGCGCGCCGCTGTCGCTGACCCGTGCCGCTGTGGCCGCGGGGCTGGGTTCGGGCGGCGGGTCGGTCGTCAACATCGTGTCCGCCGCCGGTCTCAAGGCCGAGCCGTACATGGGGCTGTACTCGGCGGCCAAGGCGGCGATGATCAGTGCGACCAGGACGCTGGCCCGTGAGCTCGGTCCTGCCGGGATCCGCGTGAACGCCGTCGCTCCTGGCGTGATCAGGACCGATTTCTCCGCTGCCATCGTGGCGAACGAGGACCTGCACGCCTCGGTGGTCGCGAAGACCGCGCTGGGGCGGGTGGGTGAAGCCTCCGAGGTCGCCGGTGCCGTGGCGTACCTGGCTTCCGCTGCCGCCGCCTACACCACCGGTTCGATCATCGTCGTCGACGGCGGGACGGTGGCGTGATGGAGCTCGTTCCACTCGGAACCATGACCGCGCGGCTGCGAAAGCCTTACAAGCTCCCGAAAACTCCCGTCGGAGATCGTCTGATCTACGAGGTCGAGTCCGGTTCGTTCGAAGGCGAGCGTTTGCGCGGCGTCATGCACGGCACGTCGAGCGCCGACTGGCTGACCATCGGCCCCGACGGCACGGCAACGCTGGACGTGCGCTCCGTGCTGCGGACTCACGACGACGCGTTCGTGTTCCTGCACTACTCAGGACGGGTTGACGTCTCGAATGGTTTCGGCGCGCCGTTGTACGCGGCCCCTTTGTTCGAGACCGGCGACGACCGCTACCGCTGGTTGAACCGCGTCCAGGCAGTCGCGAAGGGCGTGCTCGACGGCCTCGTCCTGACCTACGAGGTGTGCGAAGTGCGGTGAATTTCACCCGACCTTCGGGGGTTCCGATCGGGTCAGTGACTGCGGAAGCGTCAGTCGCTGACCAACAATCGGAGGGGTGCGCGGTGAGGAAGCGTTGGGGTGCGGCGGCTTTGGCTGCTCCGCTGTTCATGTCCCTGGTGGGAACGGCCCAGGCGGCACCGGGGCCGTTGGACGAGTACTACACCCAGACCGTGGCGTGGGCAGAGTGCCCGGCCGGCTGGGTTTCGCCCTCGACGGGAGTCGAGTGCGCCACGGTGATCGTGCCGATGGACTACAAGAACCCGGACAACGGCAACCTGGAAATCGCCATCTCGCGGAAGAAGGCCACGGATCCCGCGCGCCGCAGAGGTGTGCTGCTGACCAACCCCGGCGGGCCAGGCGGTTCCGGCCTGGGTGCCGTGCACTGGTTCAACGCCCAGACCGAGGTGTTGAAGATCTACGACGTGATCGGCATGGACCCGCGAGGTGTCGGCCGTTCCACGCAGCTGCGATGCATCTCGACGCCTACCGACGACGAGTTCCCTTCGCGTCCAACGGATTCGCAGCTCGCGAACTGGTCGGAGTACGCCCGCGCCGTCGAGGACAACTGCCAGCGCGGCGGTGGCGAGATGCGCCGGTTCGTCTCGACCATGAACACCGCCCGCGACATGGACGTCATCCGCGGTGCGTTGGGGGAGAAGAAGATCTCCTACGTCGGCTACTCCTACGGCACGCAGCTCGGCGCCGTTTTCGGCTCGATGTTCCCGAAGTCGCTCGACCGCAGCGTCCTCGACTCGGCTCTCGACCCGCTGAAGACGTGGCACGAGCAGGACGTCGACGTGGTGGACGCCATCACGGACAACCTGAAGAAGTGGACCGAGTGGACGGCCGCGCGCAACGGCACGTACGGCCTCGGGACCACGCCTGCCGCTGTGCGTGGAGAACTTGACGCGATCGCCGCGAAGCTGAAGGCCGGCCCGTACGGTGGCTACGCGGACGTGTCGTCCTTCGACTACGCGGTCGGGGCCACCCGTTACCGTCGCTCGTGGGCGGCGTTCTCGCGTCACATCGCCTCGATCAAGGCCGGTGCGGCTGACCCTGCCGAGGCCTCCGCGATCGTGGCGGCGCTGAAGAAGGGCGACATCGAGCCGACCTCCGCCGGTACGTACCAGGCCGTCACCTGTGAGTGGGACTGGTTCACCGACGTCAACACCTACTACAACGACATGAAGCGCTGGCGGGACACCAACCCCTACGGCGGCACGGTCGACTACATGGCGCCGACCAACTGCACGTTCCGCGCGTTCAAGCGACCCGAGAAGATCCCGGCGATCACGCGCAAGTACCCGGCCGGCCTCGTGGTGAACTCCGACGGCGACACCCAGACCCCGCTGGCCAACGGGCGGGTCATGGCAGAGCACCTCAACCAGCCGCTGATCAACGTGTCCAACGACGGTCAGCATGGCCACTACGCGTTGCGCCGCACGCTTGCGTGGACGCGCTGGTGAACAAGTACCTGGTGTCCGGCATCCTGCCGGCGTCGCGGGTGACCTGTGCCGGGACGGACATCGCCGAGAACGTGCCTCCGGGTGCGGCTGCCTCGCTGACGGCGCAGTCTTCACGGCCGTTGAGCGACGTCCTGGGCGAGATCGCGGCGGAGACGAAGCCGTTCTGATCGTCTGAACGATCTTGTCGGACCCTGTGAGTACGTTGAAACGCAGGGGTTCCCAGCTCACGGACCCCTGCGTCAGCGAGAACGCAAGGCCTCACTTTCCGCAGTGGCTGCTGCCATACTGGTGAGGTGGCTCTGGACAGGAGCGGATTCGCCTGCGAGCCGAGCGAGCTGGGTCTCGGTCGGTGGGTCCGCCATGCCTTGGAGCTCGAGACCAGGGAGTCCGTGCAGAAGGCTTTCGAGCGGCCCCCGCGATCCCCGCTCCCCGAACGCCGGGACGCGGTTGTCTCGTGGCTTGCCGGCGAATACGCCCCACGGTTGGTTGTAGGTCCTGGTGGGCAAGGTGCCACTCAGATGCGAAACACCACCGCTGACCTCGTCTCGCGCAGCTTGGCAGGTGATCGGGTTGTCATGGAGGTCAAGCGCTTCAAAGGGCTGCGGCGCCGGTTCAGGGAGGCCGACGAACGGGAAGCGTTCGTTGAAGAGCGCTTGCGCCTGGATTGGGACCGCCGAGCCGGCGGGAGTCAGGTAGAGGACTATTTTCGGACCCTCGTTGAGGGGTTCTACGAGGAACCGACCGAAGCCACTCACGCTGTCCAAGAGCCATGCCCGGCTCTGTCGGACGGCAATCCTCGGGACAACTCCCTGGTCATCGGTACTTGCGGTTCAGGCAAGACCGCTCTTTTCACGACGGCCTGGTACTACTTCGAGTCGGTCCACAACCGAGTGGTGGTTTCGCGCGACGACGATGCCTCCACTGTTGTCCTCGTCGCGCGCGACGAGGTAGAAGCGCTTCGTCTGAAGACGTGCAAACTCGCCGCCGTCAAACGGCTCGGCATGATTCTCCGGACTCGTCTGTCGCGGTTGCACGGTCTCATTCATGCGGCCCGTCGCCTGCTTGCGCCCCCTGGTCGTCTCGTCACCTCCTCGCCCCAGCACACTCGTGGTCCCAACACCCCGTGAATGACCGCACCCATCGTCATTCGCGGGATGTCGTTCGCTCACGCGTAGCGCAGCTGACTCGACTCCCCCCAGTTGGCAGGAGTCCATCAATGCTCGCGCCACTTCTCGCAGTTCTGTTCAAGCCCAGTGTCGGCCTTCCCGCGCTCCTCGTGGGCGCCGTGCTGATCGCGGTCGTTCTGATCTACAAGTACCGCTCGCAGATGAATCCCGAGCTGGCGAAGGTTCGCGCCCTGGAGAAGGTCATCAAAAGGTCGATGCCCTGGTGGCGACGAAGGGAGGATGCCATCGCCGACGAGTGCGTGAAGTCAGCGATCAACGCTCTGTCCACCAGTACCTCTGAGCCTGTGAACGAAGACCCTGCTGCCGCACAAGATGAAGCCCCGGCGGACGAACACAAGGACGACACCACTCCGGAGGGCAGAGGCAGCCCATAGCGGGGACCAGGTGCGTTGGAGGAAGCCAACAAGCGCTCCCCAACCATGTCTTTCTGTTCGGCTGGTCGTCGAGTCCGGCCCCTGCGTCTGCGTGTTCTCAGGCGAACCAGGTACCGCCACCGGTCTGCCGATAGCCAAGTGCCCGGTACACCGCGTCCACCAGCGACTGCCCGCGCTCGTTGAGGGCGAGCCCAGGCCCCTGCCTGTTCATCGTGTAGCCGAACGAGATCCGCGCCCGAGGATCGGCGAAGCCGAGCGAGCCGCCCATTCCGGTGTGCCCGAACGCCTCCTCGGGCATCAGCAGACCTTCGGCGTCGTTGGGCGGCAGGTGAGAGTTGTCGACGGCCTTCTGGAACCCGAGCGCGAACCGCGACGGCACGCCGATCACGGCGTCGAGCCCCGACACGGCGGCAACGGACATCTGTGGGATCTGCGACTCCTCGACCAGGCGCACGCCGTTGTAGGAGCCGCCGAGAGCCAGCGGCCGGTACATGCCGGCGAGTCCGCGGGCGTTCGAGATGCCGCCGATCGCGCCCATCTCGGCGGTGTGCGCGGCGCGGGAGTCGGACTCGCCGGGCGCCATGTAGCCGCCGTTGTTGAGCAGCATCAGGCCGGGCACCGACTCCGGCTGCGTCAGCGCGGTGATGAACAGCGACGGCAGCAGGATCCCCGGTTGTGTCGGGTCGACGGGGATCGTGTGCGCGACATGCGGTTCGAGGTCGTCCGGCAGGCCCATCCAGAAGTCGAGGCCCAGCGGCCCGGAGACCTCCTTCTCGAAGAACTGGCCCAGCGACAGCCCGGTGACGCGGCGGACGATCTCGCCGACCAGGAAGCCGAACGTCAGGCCGTGGTAGCCGTGCCGGGTGCCCGGCTCCCACAGCGGCTTCTGCGCGGCGAGCTTCGAGGTGATCAGGTCCCAGTCGTAGAAGGCGCCGGCGGGCAGCCATTCGGTGACCGCGGGCAGACCTGCCTGATGCGACAGGACGTGCCGGACCAGCGTTGCGTCCTTGCCCTCGACGCCGTACTCGGGCCAGTACTGAACCACCGGTGCGTTCAGGTCCAGCACACCGCGCGAGGCGAGGATGTGCGCGCACAGGGCAGTGGCGGCCTTGGTGCACGACCACACGTGAACGATGGTCTCCTCGGACCAGAGCTGACCCGTGACGGGGTCGGCGACACCGCCCCAGAGATCGACGACGGGCTCGCCGTCGAGGGTCACGTGCACGGAGGCGCCGACCTCGCCGCGCTCAGCGAAGTTGCGTTCGAACTCGGTGCGCACCTCGTCGAAGCGCGGGGCACACGTTCCCTGGATCGACATTGACCCTCCTCGTCACGGCGGCTGGACCTCTAGGGCATCACCGAGAGGAACCACGGATTAGTAGGGAACACTTATCGGCTAACACACTCAGCCCAACCGTCCTACCGAGAGTGACTGATCCGGTACGGAAAGCGGCCCTGCCGAGTCGAGACACCCACATGGAAGACTCAGCGCAGCTCCGCCGAAGTCCGCCGGGAGGCCGTCATCGTCGACACTCCGCTCCGCGCCAGTCCCCAGCGAGTCGAGCTCCACGGCCGCGAACCGGAACTGCGCGCCGTGCTCGACTGCGTCGACCACGCGCCCGCGACCGGGCTCGTCGTGGTCCAGGTGAGCGGCGAGCCGGGCATCGGCAAGACGAGCCTGCTCGCGGAGATCGCGCGCCGGCTGCGGGAGCGTCACCGCGGAGTGCTGGCCTCGGCATCGGACGTGCTGGGCAAACGCATCCCGTACGGCGCGGTGGTCGCCTTGATCCGGTCGCTGTCCGTGCCGCCGCCGCTGGACAAGATCCGCACGGACGCGCTGGCGGCGCTGGAGATCTCGGTGACCGAGGACTCCGGCGCGTGGTTCGGCCGCGCCTGCGACCGGGTCGTGCGCCTGCTCACCGAGCTCACGGCGACGCGCCCAGCGGCGTTGCTGATCGACGACCTCGACCACGTCGACGACGACTCCCTCGCCCTGCTGACGCTGGTTCTGCGGCGCGTGTCGGCCGCACCGCTCGTGCTGATCACCGCGAGCCGTTCGCACACCAGCGAACCGGGTGCGGAGAGCCTGCTCGACCGCGTCGAACAGCACGCCGAGGTCATGCGCATCGACCTGGCCCCGCTGTCGGGCGCCGACGTCGCCCGCATCGTCGAAGCCGTCCTGCAGACCGCCGTGGACGAGGGTCTCGCCCGCGAAGTCCAGCAACGATCCGACGGCAACCCGTTCTTCGTCACCGAGATCGCGCGCTCGCTGAGGGAGCTCGACCTGGTGACGGTCGACGGCAACCGCGCCCGGCTCGCGGTGTCCCCTGACGCGATCCGGCTGACCCGGCGCGAGGCCGTGCTGCGCCGCGTCGCGCCTCTCGAGAACGACACCCGGCTCGTCGCGCGAGCGGTCGCGGTGTTCCGCAGGGTGCGCCTGGACCAGATCTCGTTGCTGGCACGGGTGGCGTCACTCCCGGAGGAGACCGTCGTCGCGGCGTTCGACGAGCTTCTGCGCGCACACATCGTGGTGCACGACGACGACCGCGGCTACCGCTTCTCCCACGCCCTCGTCGGCGAGGCGTTGTACCACGAGGTCGGCCCTGCCCAGCGCCGTCACCTGCACTCGCTGATCTCGGCACGCCTGCTGGAAGACCGCGCCCACGGCCTGCCCGTCGACCTCCTCCAACTCGCCTGGCACCTCGCCGAGTCCGCGGCACCCGGCGACCGCGTGGCCGTCGGCGTGCTGGCCGAGGCCGCCTCGCT
>NZ_VSRL01000219.1 GCF_012184385.1 Lentzea indica | reverse complement strand
CCGAGCGCGCCGGGCCCGGCCGGCCGGCGTAAGCCGCGGTTTGCGAGCCATTCCGACGTGAACTCGCTCTCCTTGTCCAGCAGCACGGCGACCTGCTCGGCGATCAGCTTCTCGAGCTTGCCGCCCACGAGCGGGATGCTGACCTTGACCTCCCCCGTCAGGGTGAGCTTCGAGCCGGATCCGTTGTCCGTGATGGTGAACGAACCGTCCAAGCGTCCTGGCACGCCGTTGAGCGTCACCTCGACCGTGCCCGCGCCCGCCGCCCAGTTCTCGACGCGCTGGATCACGAGGTCGCCGCCGAGCAGCGACCTGGCCATCGACGGCAGGTGCTCCGCGGGCACACCCTGCTTGAGCTGGTACGACGCCTTCCCTTCAGAGGAGGAGAACGTCACGAGCTCGGCGTCGTTGCCGCCGATCGCTGCCAGCCGGTCCCGCACATAGGTCTCGTCGACCATCGCGCCGTAGACCTTCTCCGCCGAACGGGGTGACGTGGTGTGGTGCTCGATGCGGCGTGCCATGTCGCGGAGGCTACCGTTGACGCCTGTGACCACCACGCAGTCCGTACCTCTGGCCGAGCGCACCACGCTCCGACTCGGTGGACCGGCCGCGCGGTTCGTCCACGCCACGACCGCCGCTGAGCTGGTCGAAGCCGTGCGAACAGCCGACGCCGCCGCCGACGAGAAAGTCCTCGTGCTCGGTGGTGGCTCGAACCTCGTGATCTCCGACAGCGGCTTCGACGGCACCGTGGTGCACGTCGCCACCAAGGGTTTCCGGCTCGACCCGCTGGGCGGGGGCATCGTCCAGTTCACCGTCGAGGCGGGCGAGGAGTGGGACGCGGTCGTCGCCGAGGCGGTCGCGCAGGGTCTCGGCGGCCTCGAGTGCCTGTCCGGCATCCCCGGTCTCAACGGCGCCACGCCGGTGCAGAACGTCGGCGCGTACGGCGTCGAGATCTCCCAGGTGCTGCAGTCGGTGGATCTTCTGGACCGCCGCAGCGGCAAGGTGCACCAGGTGCCCGCCGCGAAGCTCGGCCTCGACTACCGCACCAGCGTGCTGAAGAACACCGACAACGCTGTCGTGCTGCGCACCAGGTTCTCGCTCACGGCCGGCGGCATGTCCTCCCCGATCCGCTACGCCGAGCTGGCGCGCGTTCTCGGTGTGGCGCAAGGTGATCGCGTTCCGGCGGACGAGGCCCGCAAGGCCGTGCTGGAGCTGCGGCGCGGCAAGGGCATGGTGCTCGACGCCACCGACCACGACACTTGGAGCGCCGGCTCGTTCTTCACCAACCCGACCATCGACGACTCGACGTTCACCGGCGTGCTGATCCGCATCGCCGAACGTCTCGGCGCCGACGTGAACGTCCCGGTCTACCCGGCAGGTCCCGGCTTCCGGAAGCTCTCCGCCGCGTGGCTGATCGAGCGCGCCGGGTTCCGCAAGGGCCACCAGGGCCCCGGCGGCAGGGTGTCGCTGTCCAGCAAGCACACGCTGGCGCTGACGAACCGCGGCGGTGCCTCCACCGAGGACCTGCTCGACCTGGCGCGCGAGGTGCGCGACGGCGTGCGTTCGGCGTTCGGCGTGGAACTGCACCCGGAACCGGTTTTCGTAGGCGTTCAGCTGTAAGTCCGTTCGAGTGACTCCATGTGACGAACCGCTACGCCGCGTGTTTCATGGTGGTAGGGGCGGAAATGGAGGTCGCTGTGAGCTGCCTCGACGAGAACGCGCGAGAGGTCATCAGGCCGATCAAGCGCATGGTGGAGGACGAGTTCCTGTCCCGGCCAGGCGTGATCGGCGTGGACATCGGCGAGAAGGTCACCGGCGGACGTCCGACGGGCCGGGCCGCGATCGTGGTCTACGTGTGCGCCAAGGGACCCGATCTCCCGCAGCAGATCCCGCAGGACGTCGCCGGCGTGCCGACCGACGTGGTCGCCGAGTCGATCGTGCTGCACCGCGCCAGGATCACGCGCACCAACGATGAGCAACCCGTTGTGGCCGAACGGCATCCGGTGCTGCGCGGCGGAATCAGCATCGGCCCGGCCAGGTCGTTCAGGGTCGTGCCGCCGGAGGTCCCCACGGCCGGCGAGTACGTGATCGCGGGCACCCTGGGCGCGTTCGCGGTGACCAGGGACGGCGAGCGGAAAGTGTTGGGGCTCACCACGTTCCACGTCGGGTGCGTCGACGACTCGTGGTCGGTGGGCGACGAGTTCGTGCATCCGTCCAGAGTGGACGGTGGCGTGGTCGACGCCGATCAGGTGGCGGTGCTGGACCGTGCGGCGCTGGCGGGTTCGGTCAGTGCGGCGGGCCTCAGGATGGGCAACCGGCCGTTCCGCGCGGAGGTGCTCGACGTCGGCGCGATCATGGGCAGCGCCAAGGCGGTCGTCGGCTCGACCGTGCGCAAACGGGGCCGTACCACCGAGCTCACGTACGGCGTGATCACGTCGACGGACTCGACGCTGCGGCTGGACTTCGGCGACGGCATCGGCGTCAGGACGGTGCGCGACCAGATCCGCGTCCACTCGTCCGACCGCTTCGGCGACCACGGGGACAGCGGCGCTGTGCTGGTCGACGCGGACAACTTCGTGGTGGGCCTGTACGTCGCAGGATCGGGCTCGACGGGTTTCGCGAATCCCATCGAGCCCGTCCTGCGTCAGCTGGACGTGGAGCTGCTCACACCCGGTGTGCCCGAGTCGCGGAGGCCTGGGCCCGCGGCTTGAGCACGATCGTGTCCAGGTTCACGTGCGAAGGCCGGGTGACGGCGAACGCGATCACGTCCGCCACGTCGTCGGCGGTCAGCGGCGTCAGTCCCTGGTAGACCTTCGCGGCGCGTTCGGTGTCCCCGCCGAACCGGTTCGCGGAGAAGTCCGTCTCGACCATGCCCGGCAGGATCTCGGTGATCCGCACCGGCTCGCCGAGCAGCTCGCCGCGCAACGTGCGGTGCAGCGCCGACTGGGCGTGCTTGGCGCTCGTGTAGCCCGAGCCGTTGTCGTAGGCCTCGGTCGCCGCAACGGACGTCACGGACACGATGTGCCCGTCCCCTGACGCGATCAGCTTGGGGATGAACGCCTTGGTCACCAGCAGGGTGCCGAGGACGTTCGCCTCCCACATCCAGCGCCACTCCTCTGGATCACCTTCGGCGACGGTCGAAAGCCCGCGCGCACCGCCCGCGTTGTTCACGAGGACGTTCGCCCGGGGTACCCGGTCGGCGAAGGCGGCGACGGAGTCGGCGTCCGTGACGTCCAGCTCGATGGCCGTCCCGTCGATCTCCTTCGCGATAACGTGGAGAAGGTCCAGACGACGTGCACCGAGCACGACGTGGAACCCCTCGGCGGCCAACCGCCGCGCGGTGGCCTCGCCGATGCCCGCGCTTGCTCCGGTCACTACTGCGACAGGTCGATTCACGACCTCGATCGTAGGCGGCCGAATCGCGTGTGACCGACGTCACTCGCACCCTCCGGTCGTGCTGGACGTCCTGCTTGGTGGGAGGTCGAAACCGTGAAGAGAACACTTGTCGCGCTGGTCGCCGGGCTGACGCTGCTGACCGGCTGCTCGAGTGTCGAGGCGGGGTCACCGAAGGCGGACAGCTCGCTGCCGTCCGCGAAGGTCACCCTGTCCCCGGTCGACGGCACCAAGGACGTGCAGGTCACGACCCCGGTGCAGGTCACCGTGGTGGACGGCAAGATCGAGTCCGTCGCGGTCAAGTCGCCGGAGGGCAAGGAAGTCAAAGGCACGCTGACCGAGGACAAGTCGGGCTGGACCGCCGCAGAGCCGCTGGGCTACGGCAAGACGTACAGCTACTCCGGCAAGGTCGTCGGCACCGACGGCAAGCCGGTCGAGCTCAAGGGCTCGTTCACCACCGTCGCGCCCGGTTCGCAGACCCGCGCGACCCTCTGGCCGAGCGACAACCAGACCGTCGGCGTCGCGGCGCCGATCATGGTCAAGTTCGAGGCGCCCGTTCAGGACAAGGCCACCGTCGAGAAGGCCCTCAAGGTCACCAACTCGGCGAACGTCCAAGGCACCTGGGCCTGGCTGAGCGCGCAGGAAGTGCACTACCGGCCGGAGAAGTACTGGCCCGCGAACACCACCGTCAAGGTCGAGGCCAAGCTCTACGGCGTGAACTACGGCGGCGGCGCGTTCGGCAAGGCCGACGTGACCAGCGACTTCACCATCGGCCGCAACCAGGTCGTGAAGATCGACAACCCGTCGCACCAGCTCGTGGTGCTGCGCGACGGCCAGCAGGTCGCCTCGTACCCGGCGTCGTTCGGCAAGGACGCCGACCCGGAGCTGACCACGCCGAACGGCACGTTCGTGGTCATGTCGAAGCACGACACGTGGTCGTTCGACAACCCGCGCTATGGCTACACCAACGTCGTGAAGAAGTGGGCCGTCCGGTTCTCCAACCACGGCGAGTTCATTCACGAGAACAACGACAACGCGGGCAACATCGGCAAGACCAACAGCTCGCACGGCTGCGCGAACCTGCTGGAAGCCGACGCCAAGGCGTACTACGACTCGGCGCTGGTCGGTGACCCGGTCGAGGTGACCGGCTCGATCACCACGCTGCCGGCGCAGTTCGACTGGTACGACTGGCAGATCCCGTGGGACCAGTGGAAGAGCAAGTCCGCGGTCAAGTAGGACCAACCCCGGACCAACGGGAATGCGTCCCCCGACCAGGTCGTTTGCACTCGTGTGCACCTAACACACGTGACGGCGGCCGGCGGGGGACGACTGGCCGTCCGTGAGGCAGGACCGCTCGACGCGCTACCGGTGGTGCTCCTCCACGGTTGGGCGCAGACGGGGGCGGTCTGGAACCTGCCCGATTTCCGCACTTATGCCGTTGACCTGCGAGGACACGGCGAATCCGACGATTTCGGCGACTACAGGGATTCCGCGCAGTGGGCGGCGGACCTGAAGGCCGTGCTCGACCACACCGGACCGGCGACGGTCGTCGGGTGGTCCTACGGCGGGCTCGTGATCGCCGACTACCTCCGCTTCCACGGCACCGCGCTCATCAACGCGCTGGTGTTCGTGAGCGCCATCACCGAGATCGGCCGCGGTCGCCCAGGAGGCGAGACCGGGCCCGTGATGCGGGACGCGTTGCCCGCCGCGATCACCGACGACGCCGCGATGGCGAAGTTCTGCCGGGCCATGGCACCCGCACTGCCTGTTGAGACGGTTGGCGAACTCACAGCCGCTGCCACCTCCGTGAGCCATAAAGTGCGAGGTGAGCTGTTCCGCAGGGATGTGGGCAGCGCTGACGTGCTGACCGCCGTCGACGTGCCGGCCCTCGTGGTTCATGGAACTCAAGACGAGGTGGTCGCCCCTGCTGCCGCCGAGTACTCCGCCGCCCTGATTCCCGGAGCCGAGTTGAGCCTGTATCCCGACACAGCGCACGCCCCCTTCCTGGAGCGGCCGGAGCAGTTCGCCGCAGACCTGACGCGGGTGGCTCGATGAAGCGCATCGCGGTGCTCTCGGTGCACACGTCGCCGCTGGAGCAGCCGGGGACCGGTGACGCGGGCGGCATGAACGTCTACATCGTGCAGACGGCCACGCGGATGGCGCAGCGCGGCGTCGAGGTGGAGATCTTCACCCGTGCGACGTCGTCGGAGCTGCCGCCGGTGGCCGAGCTGGCGCCCGGCGTGCGCGTCCGGCACGTCGCGGCAGGGCCGTTCGAGGGACTGGGCAAGGAGGAGCTGCCCGGCCAGCTCTGCGCGTTCACGGCGGGTGTCCTGCGTGCCGAGGCACGGCACGAGCCCGGCTACTACGACGCGATCCACTCGCACTACTGGCTGTCCGGGCAGGTCGGCTGGCTCGCGCGGGAACGGTGGGGCGTGCCGCTCGTGCACACCGCGCACACGCTGGCCAAGGTGAAGAACCTGGCGCTGGCCGAGGGGGACGCGCCGGAGCCGAGGATGCGGGTGATCGGCGAGGAGCAGGTGGTCAACGAGTCGGACCGGCTCGTGGCGAACACCGACATCGAGGCCGGTGAGCTGATCAAGCTCTACGACGCGGACGCGTCCAAGGTCGCCGTGGTGCCGCCCGGCGTTGACCTCGATCGCTTCACGCCGGGTGACCAGGCTCGGGCCCGGCGCCTGCTGGGGGTGCCGCAGGACGCCGTGGTGCTCGCCTTCGTGGGGCGGATCCAGCCGTTGAAGGCACCGGACGTGCTGCTGCGTGCGGCGGCCGAGATGCTGGTCAGGGACCCTGGGCTGCGCAGCGGGCTGGTCGTCCTGATCGTCGGCGGGCCGTCGGGAAGCGGGATGGAGCAGCCGAAGGCGCTGGAGGAACTGGCGGTGCAGCTGGGGATCACCGATGTCGTGCGGTTCCTGCCGCCGCAGCCTGGCCCGGCGCTGGCGCAGGTCTATCGCGCCGCCGACCTGGTCGCGGTGCCGAGCTACAACGAGTCGTTCGGGCTGGTCGCCCTGGAGGCGCAGGCCTGCGGGACGCCGGTCGTCGCTGCGGCGGTCGGCGGGTTGCCGGTCGCGGTCAACGACGGGGTGTCCGGGGTGCTCGTGCACGGCCACGAGCCGGGTGCCTGGGCCACGGCGATCGGTGGAGTCGCGTTGCCGCAGAGGGAGCACCTGGCGAGCAACGCCGTTGGACATGCGCGACGCTTCTCGTGGGACCGCACGACTGATGCTCTGCTGGCGGGGTATCAAGAGGCGGCAGATGTGTTCCGCCGGGAGGTTTTCGCTTGAGCGTCGACGCCGTCATCAAGTCGTTCTTGGACGAACGGGAGCTGAAGTACGACCGGCGCGAGCCGGGCAAGTTCTTCGTGACGCTGCCGGGGACCAAGAAGCTGCAGACCAACGTGTGGCTGGTCGAGACGACGCACGCACTGGTGGTCGAGGCGTTCGTGTGCCGGCGGCCTGACCAGTCGTTCGAGGAGGTCTACCGCTTCCTGCTGCGGCGCAACGCCCGCCTGTACGGCGTCCACTACACGATCGACGCCGAGGGCGACATCTACCTGGTCGGACGGGTCGGGAAGCACGCCGTGACCGCTGACGAGCTGGACCGCGTGCTCGGGCAGGTGCTGGAGGCGGCGGACGGCGACTTCAACCCACTGCTGGAGATCGGGTTCGCCGACGCGATCCGGCGGGAGTGGGCGTGGCGGGTGTCGCGCGGCGAGTCGCTGGCGAACCTGCAGGCCTTCCAACATCTCGTTTCGGACTAGGCGGCAACCGCAGGCCTGCCCTGGACCGTCCGATGGGCATGGGCAGACCAGTTCTGTGGGTGGGAGTCGCGTTGCTGGCCCTCGTTTCAGCGGGGTGCGGCAGTGGCATGAACAGCGGGGGGTCGGCGAGAGATGCCGCCTCACCGCAGGTGGCGCAGCAGAAGGCGCCGCAGCAGGAGAACGCACCGCAGCAGGAGAACGCACCGGCCGCCGTGCAGCCGGTGCAGCAGCAGGAACGGCAGTTGGTGCGCACGGCGACCGTTGACCTGCGCAGTGACGACGTGCTGAAGGCGATCGGTCAGGTGAAGGACCGGGCGCAGGCCGTCGGCGGGTTCGCCGGGCAGGAGAACTCGACCAAGACCTCCGGATCCGTGACCGTGCGGGTGCCGTCGAACGAGCTGGACCGGGTCGTGACGGATCTGGCGAGCATCGGTGAGGTCACGCATCGCGAGGTGCGCAGCGAGGACGTCACCGAGCAGCTGGTCGACGTCGAGGCGCGCATCGCGACGCAGAGGGCCAGCGTCGACCGGATGCGCGTGCTGTTCGAGCGGGCAGGGACGACGGCCGAGATCGCGCAGATCGAGGGCGAGCTGACCAAGCGGCAGAGCGAGCTCGAGTCGATGCTGCGGCGCGCGGAGTCGCTGAAGGGCAAGGTCGCTCTGGCCACGTTGACCGTGCAGGTCAGAACCGTTCCGATCGCGCCGCCCGAGCCAGAGAAGACCGGGTTCCTCGGCGCTCTCGCCGGTGGCTGGAACGCGTTGGTCGCGGTTGTGGGCGTGATCTTGATCGGTGTCGGCGCCATGCTGCCGTTCGTGGTGGCGCTCGGGGTGCCGGCGGCGGCGGTGATCTACGCGCTGCGGCGCCGCAAGCGCATCACTCGAATGAATGAAGCAGCATGATCACTCTCTACTGAGAGTGTGCCTTTGTGAGGCGCGGAACGGCTCGGGAGAGAGGGGGAGTCGCATCGAGCCGTCCCGCGTCAAAGGTCCCCGCTGCAATGGATCCGTGGACGGGGGGAGCCTCCGGATCCCTAGCGGGCCGCGCGATTCGACGGGGGGTGACGAACCGCGCACGTTGCCTCACGTTCGTCGAGTAAGCGTGGGAGCCGACTCACGGAGGCGGTATCAACTTCCCAGATACGTCCTTGCGTTTACAAGTGCTTGTATTACTCCATTCGAGTGTATTTAGTCGCGCTAAGTAACGTCTCTGTAGCGATCACGCGACCTTGACCTGCCCAGTGGGCTGGATCACGATGTGCCCACAGGCCGGGTGCACAGCGAGTGAATGAGGTCGCCGCATGGTTTTTCGCAGTCCGTTCCCCGACGTCGAGATCCCTGATGTGTCGCTGCACCAGCTGTTGTTCGGCGACATCGCCGACCGTGCGGACCGGGTTGCGTTGATCGACGGCATGTCCGGCGCCTCGCTCACCTACGGCCAGCTCGCCGGGGCGATCGACCGAATGGCCGCCGCACTGGCCGCGCGCGGCATCGGCAAGGGCGACGTCGTCGGCATCCTCAGCCCGAACACGCCCTACTACGCCGTCGTCTTCCACGGCATCCTGCGCGCGGGCGCCACCGCGACCACGATCAACGCCCTCTACACGCCGGACGAGGTCGCGCACCAGCTGCACGACGCGGGCGCGAAGATGCTGTTCACCGTCTCGGTCCTGCTGCCCAACGCCGCTCCCGGCGCGGCGAAGGCCGGCGTGACCGACGTCGTGGTGCTGGACAGCGCCGAGGGCTACCCGTCTCTGGGCGAGCTGCTGGCGAACGACCACCCGGTGCCTGACGTGGAGATCAACCCGGCCGAGGACGTCGCGGTGCTGCCGTACTCGTCCGGCACGACCGCGCTGCCCAAGGGCGTGATGCTGACGCATCGCAACCTCGTCGCGAACCTCGTGCAGTGCGGGCCGATCTTGTCCGACGTCGGGCCGCACACCCGGATCCTCGCCGTGCTGCCGTTCTTCCACATCTACGGCATGCAGGTCCTGATGAACAACGGCCTGTACATCGGCGGTGTCGTCGTGACGCTGCCGAAGTTCGAGCTGCCCGAGTTCCTGCGCGTGATCGCCGAACACAAGACCGACCGCGTCTACATCGCACCGCCGGTCGCCGTGGCGCTGGCCAAGCACCCGATCGTCGACAACTACGACCTGTCCGCGATGAAGATGCTCTTCTCCGGCGCCGCGCCGCTGGACGAGGACCTCGCCGACGCGGTGAAGAAGCGCATCGGCTGCAAGATCGCGCAGGGCTACGGCATGACCGAGATGTCGCCCGTCAGCCACGCGATCCCCGACAGCCGTCAGGACATCTCGATCGGCACGGTCGGCGTGATCATCCCGAACCTCGAGTGCCGCCTGGTCGACCCGGCCACGGGCGCCGACGTCGGCGTGGGCGAACGCGGCGAGCTGTGGTGCAAGGGCCCGAACATCATGAAGGGCTACCTGAACAACCCCGATGCCACCGCCGCCACCATCGACGACGAGGGCTGGCTGCACACCGGCGACGTGGCGGTGATCGACGCCGAGGGCATCGTCACGATCGTCGACCGCGTCAAGGAACTGATCAAGTACAAGGGCTACCAGGTCCCGCCCGCCGAGCTCGAGGCAGTGCTGCTCACCCACGAAGAGATTGCCGACGCCGCGGTCATCGGCGTGCGCGACGCCGACGGCGAGGAGGTCCCGAAGGCGTTCGTGGTGCGCCAGCCGGCCTCGTCCATCGACGAGGCCGCGGTGATGGCGTTCGTGGCCGAGCACGTCGCGCCGCACAAGAAGGTTCGCGTCGTCGAGTTCATCGAGGCGATCCCGAAGTCGGCCGCGGGCAAGATCCTGCGCAAGGACCTGAGGGCTCGCGAACAGGTCTGAGATTCAGCGTTCGAGAGGCCCCGGCAGGATGCTGCCGGGGCCTCTCGAGATTCAGGTCTGCAGCAGCGTCTTCTGCAACGTGCTCGTCAGCCAGTCCCGATAGCGGCCGGGCGACCAGCCCAACAGCTGGTGCACGTGCGGGGACAGCATCGTCACCAGCACGTCGGCGACCGCGTCGACGTCGAGCTCCTGGATCACTTCACCGGTCTCGACCAGCGCGGAAGCCAGCGCCAGGCAGTTCGCGCGCATCGCGTGCTCGCCCTCGTCGGAGATCCGCCGCATGTCCGGATCCGCGCCGGCCGACTCGATGCCCGCCATGATCAACGCACCGGCGCGCTCCAGCACGGCGCCGTTCCCGCGCACCATCCCGGCGATCATCTCGCGCGCCGTGGAAACACCGAGCACCTCCTCGAACTCCGGCCGGTCCCGCATCGCGACCGGCAGCTCGTCGCCCGCGACCGCCACGTTCAGGGCGTCCTGGAAGATCTCGACCTTGTTCCGGTAGTGCGTGTAGACGGTCCGCTCGGACACGCCCGCCTCGTACGCGATCTTCTTGATCGACGTCGCCACGAACCCGTCCCGCGCGAACAACCGGTGGCCCGCGTCGCGCACCAGCAGGCGCGTGTAGGCGGCCCCCTGCTCCCGCAGCGGTGAGCTGTACGAACGCTTGACTTCGTCACTCATCGAGCGCAGCCTACCTGTATTCGTTGTGGGTCGTCTGCAGTCAATTTAGGCCGTCCGGGCTGAGCCTGCGGCTCAACCCGGAGAAGGCGCGGGCGATCGCCGGTTTCGACCCGGTCAACTGGGCGGTGGAGACCAGAAAGGACCTCAACGACTGGATCGCGCACCTCGACGAGCTGAAGATCCCCCACTCGCCGGAGATCGAGGCGAGCATCGGGTGGCTGCTGGTCTTCAACGACCCGGACGGGCTGGAGATCCACGTCTACACCGACGAGTCCCATGGCGTGGATCACGGTGACCGGCCCGGGTACGGCAGGAGGGTCGGCATGGCAGGCTAGCTGCCATGTCTGTCGGAACCTTGGTGCTGCTCCGCCACGGCGAGAGCACGTGGAACGCGGAGAACCTGTTCACCGGATGGGTGGACGTTCCCCTGTCGGAGAAGGGCGAGCGGGAGGCCCGCCGCGGCGGCCAGCTGCTGCGCGAAGCCGGTGTGCTGCCGGAGATCCTGCACACGTCGCTGATGCGCCGGGCGATCATGACCGCCAACCTGGCGCTCGACGCCGCCGACCGGCACTGGATCCCGGTCCGCCGCGACTGGCGCCTCAACGAGCGCCACTACGGCGCGTTGCAGGGCAAGAACAAGAAGCAGACGCTGGAGGAGTTCGGCGAGGAGCAGTTCATGCTCTGGCGCCGGTCCTACGACACCCCGCCGCCGCCCATCGAGCCCGGCAGCGAGTACTCCCAGGACACCGACCCTCGCTACGCGGACCTCGGCCCCGACCTGCCGCTGACCGAGTGCCTGCTCGACGTCGTCAAGCGCATGCTCCCGTACTGGGACGAGGCGATCGTGCCGGACCTGCGCACCGGCAAGACCGTTCTCGTGGCCGCGCACGGCAACTCGCTGCGCGCGCTCGTGAAGCACCTCGACGGCATCTCGGACGAGGCCATCGCGGGGCTGAACATCCCCACCGGCATCCCGCTGCGCTACGACCTCGACGAGGACCTGAAGCCGCTCAAGCCGGGTGGCGAATATCTCGACCCGGACGCCGCGAAGGACGCCATCGCGGCGGTCGCGAACCAGGGTCGCTGACCACATTTCGGGAAATGCACGCGTGTACCGATCGGCGGTGCGCGCGTGCATTTTTCGTAGGCCGTCCGTCCTAAGGACACGGTTGGGTGAACTGGGCCTGACCAGGGGCAGAACATCCTGGTCCAAAGGTGTCATGGGCGTCACGGTTCATGCCTGTGTACTAGGCCAAGACACCTCTGAGCTGCTTACCATTCGCTTGTGACCACAACGGGTTACCTCGCTGTGTCGGTCGGCGTCGCGCTCATCGGCGTGATCGCCGGTTTCCTCATTGGCCGGTTCACCGCTCCGCGTCCGCCGAAGGCCCCTGAGGGCCTGACGGTCGCCGACCTGATGCAGCGGATCGTCCAGGACTCCCACGACGGCATCGTGGTGCTGAACCACTTCGGTGACGTCGTCCTGCACAACCCTCGCGCCGAAGAGCTCGGGGTCGTCCGCAACAACCGCGTCGACGACCGTGCGCGCAAGGCTGCGGAGGCCGTCCGCAACAGCAACGAGGTCGTGTACGTCGACGTCTCGCCGCCGGAGGGGTCCAAGGGCCGCCAGCCCGCGGCCGTGCACGCCGAGGTCCGGCTGCTGACCGAGGGCTTCACGGTCGTGGACGCGAGCGACGAGTCCGAGGCCGTGCGGCTGGAGAAGACGCGGCGCGACTTCGTGGCCAACGTCAGCCACGAGCTCAAGACCCCGGTCGGTGCGCTGGCACTGCTGGCGGAGGCCGTGCTGGACGCGAGCGACGACCAGGACGAGGTCCGCCGCTTCAGCGCGAAGATCATGCAGGAGGCCACCCGCCTCGGCACGCTCGTCACCGAGCTGATCGCGCTGTCGCGCCTGCAGGGCGCGGAGAAGCTGCCCGAGCTCAGCGACACCGAGATCGACGTCGTGATCAACGAGGCGCTGTCGCGGTCCAAGCTCGCCGCCGAGTCGGTCAACATCTCGATCACCACCGACGAGCCGAGCGGGTTCGTCGTGCCGGGTGACCGGTCGTTGCTGGTCACGGCGCTGACGAACCTGCTGGACAACGCCGTCGCGTACTCGCCTCCCGGCAGCCCGGTGAGCGTGAGCCGCAGGCTCGTGGACGGGCACGTCGAGATCGCGGTGACCGACCGCGGCATCGGCATCGCCGAAGACCAGCAGACGAGGGTTTTCGAGCGGTTCTACCGCGTGGACAAGGCTCGATCGCGCGCGACCGGAGGCACCGGCCTCGGGCTCGCGATCGTCAAGCACGTCGCCGCCAACCACGGTGGCGAGGTGAAGCTGTGGAGCCTGCCAGGAACGGGTTCCACCTTCACGCTGCGGATTCCCGCCGCGGCGACCGAATCGAACCCGAACCTCGTGCCGACCGGCGCGGGTGATCCAGGAGGAGAGCTGTGACCAGGGTGCTCATCGTGGAGGACGAGGAGTCCTTCGCCGATCCGCTCGCCTTCCTGCTGCGCAAGGAAGGGTTCACCGCGGCGCTCGCGGCCACCGGCCAGGAGGCGTTGGAGGAGTTCGACCGCAACGGTGCCGACATCGTGCTGCTCGACCTCATGCTTCCCGGCATGAGCGGCACCGACGTCTGCAAGCAGCTGCGGCAGCGCTCCGCCGTGCCGGTGATCATGGTGACCGCACGCGACAGCGAGATCGACAAGGTCGTCGGCCTGGAACTGGGCGCGGACGACTACGTCACCAAGCCGTACTCGGCGCGTGAGCTCATCGCCCGCATCCGCGCGGTGCTGCGCCGCGGCGGCGAGTCGGAGGACCTGCTGCCGCAGATCCTCGAGGCCGGCCCTGTGCGGATGGACGTGGAACGCCACGTCGTGACCGTCAGCGGCCAGGACATCAGCCTGCCGCTCAAGGAGTTCGACCTCCTCGAGTACCTGCTGCGCAACGTTGGCCGCGTCCTGACCAGGGGCCAGCTGATCGACCGCGTGTGGGGAGCGGACTACGTGGGCGACACGAAGACGCTGGACGTGCACGTCAAGCGGCTGCGGTCGAAGATCGAACCGGACCCGTCGGCTCCGCGGCACCTCGTGACCGTTAGGGGCCTCGGTTACAAGTTCGAGTCCTGACGGACACGACCAGGTACCGTTTCCGGCGTGCGCCTGGGCGTTCTCGACGTGGGTTCCAACACCGTCCACCTTCTCGTGGTGGACGCACATCGTGGTGCCCACCCCATCCCGATGACGTCCGAGAAGACGATCCTGCGTCTCGCCGAGCAGCTCGACGACAAGGGTCAGCTCTCGAAGGCGGGCGCTGACCAGCTGGTCCGTGCCGTGGCCGCCGCGAAGGCGTCGGCCAAGCGGTCCGGCTGCGACGACCTGATGGCGTTCGCGACCTCGGCGGTGCGCGAGGCGGGCAACTCCTCGGAGGTGCTCGACCGCGTTCGCGGCGAGACCGGGGTCGACCTCAAGGTCCTGTCAGGCGAGGACGAGGCGAAGTTCACCTTTCTCGCGGTCCGCCGCTGGTACGGCTGGTCCGCGGGCAAGCTGCTGTGCCTCGACATCGGCGGCGGCTCGCTCGAGCTCGCCGTCGGTCGCGACGAGAACCCCGACATGGCCTTCTCCGTGCCGCTGGGCGCGGGCCGGCTCACCAGGACCCGGTTCAAGAAGGACCCGCCCCGGCGCTCGGAGGTCCGCGAGACCACCGATTGGCTGGCAGAGCAGCTCGCGCCCGTCGCGCGGAAGCTGAAACGCGCGGGTGAACCCGATCGGGTGGTTGCAACTTCAAAAACTTTCCGAACGCTGGCGCGGCTCACCGGGGCCGCGCCATCGTCTGCCGGGCCCAGGGCGCGCAGAGTGCTCACCGACGCGGGCCTGCGGCAGCTGATCGCGTTCATTTCCCGGATGTCGGCCAGTGACCTCGCCGAGCTGGAAGGCGTGAGCACCTCGCGCGCACACCAGCTCGTCGCGGGCGCGCTGGTCGCGGAGGCAACGATGCGAGCCCTGTCACTCACGCAGCTGGAGATTTGCCCCTGGGCCCTCCGGGAGGGTGTCATCCTTCGGCGGCTGGACCACACTGATGGGACGGACCAGAGCGATACTGGACGGACTGGCCAGACCGGGGCACGGTGGAGTTGATGAGTCGAGAGAGCGGATCGGACCAGACGCAGCGCACAGTCGCTGAGCTGCTCGCCCAGTACGGCGGGAGTTCAGAGGCTGCGCCACGTCGGCGACGCCGCCGGGCTGCTGATGACGAGGACGACGTCCAGCAGCCGGAGACCGCGCCCCAGACGATCATCGAGCGGGTCCTGTCCGACAGCGGCCGGCTGATGGCGATCCGCGACGACGACGCGGCTCCGTCCGGCCGTCGCGCGGCTCCGGAACCTCCTGCCGTCAAGCCACCTCCTGTCGCACCGCCACCTGCCGCCGAGCGCACGGCGTACCAGCAGAAGCCGCCGGTGGCCCCGCCCGCGCAGCCCG
>NZ_VSRL01000218.1 GCF_012184385.1 Lentzea indica | reverse complement strand
GATGCGCAGTTGACGGCGATGGTTGACGGGTTGATTCCGACGTTGACGCGCGTCAAGTCTGATGTTGAATCAATGTTGACTGCGCTCAGTCAAGTACACATTGACGGAATCAATGTTGACTGGACGCGGTTCTACGGCGGCGGCAAGCGCGTGGAGCTGCCCACCTACCCGTTCAACCGGCAGCGGTACTGGCCGGCGAGCGCGGGCAGGGCGTCGGACGCGTCCGGGCTCGGGCTGGTCGGTGTCGCGCATCCGTTGCTCGGGGCGGCGGTGGAGCTGGCCGAGGGTGAAGGCGTCGTGTTCACCAACCGGATCTCGCTGAGCACGCACCCGTGGCTCTCGGACCACGTGATCATGGGGCGCAACCTGGTGCCCGCCGCCGTGCTGATCGAGCTCGCGATGCGCGCCGCGGACGAGGTCGGGCTCGACCGGGTCGACGACCTCACACTCGCCGCGCCGCTCGTCCTGTCCGAGCGCGGTGCCGTCCAGGTGCAGCTGAAGGTTGGCGCGGAGAGCAGCGGCCGTCGGCAGTATGCGATCCACTCGCGGCCTGAGGACGCGCCGGGCATGCCGTGGACGCAGCACGCGACCGGCTTCCTCGCGAGCGGCACGACGAGCAGCCACTTCGAGGCAACGGTCTGGCCGCCTGCCGGGGCCGTGGCGATGGAGCACGAGGAGTGCTACGAGCGGTTCGCGAGTGCGGGCTTCAGTTACGGGCCCGCGTTCCAGAACCTCAAGGCCGCCTGGCGGGTGGGTGAGGAGATCTACGCCGAGCTGGCGCTCGACGAAAACGTCGACGGCACCTCGTACGGGCTGCACCCGGCGTTGCTCGACTCGGCGCTGCACGCGGCGTTGCTGGACGAGACGCTCGACGCGGGTCTGCCGTTCTCGTGGGAGGGCGTGTCGCTGCACGCCACCGGTGCGAGCGAGCTGCGCGTCAAGCTGACCCGCGACGAGGGCGGCATGCGCAGGACCATCGCGCTGGCCGACGTCACCGGCGCGCCGGTCGCCTCGGTCGAGGCCGTGGTCGTGCGGGCGGTGAACGTCGAGCAGCTTGGTGAGGTGAAGCAGAGCGAGCTGTTCGGGCTCGAGTGGGTGCCGGTCACGCAGGAGGACGTCGCGGCACCCGAGTCGGTCGCGGTGATCGGGCCGGACGTGCTCGACCTCGGGTTCCCGGTGGTCGGCGCCGTCACGGACACCGACGCCGGGCTCGTGCTGGTGCCGGTCATCGGCAGCGAGGACGTGCTCGGCAGCACGCACGGAAACGCGAGCCGCGTGCTGCAGCTGGTGCAGGAGTGGGTCAGCAGCGGCAAGAGCGGCAGGCTCACGTTCGTCACGCGTGGCGCGACCACCGGCGACGACATGGGCGCCGCGGCGGTCTGGGGCCTGGTGCGGTCGGCGCAGTCGGAGCACCCCGGGCGGTTCGGGCTGATCGACCTGTGCGGCAACAACCTCTCCACCGCGATGGTCTCGGTGGCGTTCGGTGTCGACGAGCCGCAGCTGGTGGTTCGCGACGGACAGGTGCTCGCCGCACGGTTGGCGCGCGTCGTGAACGAGCCGACGGAAGTCCGTTGGGAGGGCAAGGTTCTCGTCACCGGTGGCACCGGCGGGCTGGGCGCTGTCATCGCGAAGCACCTCGTCGAGGCGCATGGTGTTCGGGAGCTTTTGCTCGTGAGCCGTCGCGGTCAAGGCGACACGACAGAGCTGGAAGCGTTGGGAGCGCGGGTCACCGTCGCGGCATGTGACGTGACGGATCGGGACGCGGTCGCGGAACTCCTTGCGCGACACCAGATCCGTGGTGTCGTGCACGCGGCCGGTGTGCTGGACGACGGTGTGATCGAGTCGATGACGCCGGAGCGGATCGCGAACGTGCTCAAGCCCAAGGCTGATGCCGCGTGGCACCTTCACGAGCTGACGAGTGAACTGACGGCGTTCGTCGTCCTCTCTTCGGCGGCGGGTGTGTTCGGCAACGCCGGTCAGGCGAACTACGCGGCAGGTAATGCGTTCCTCGACGCTCTTGCCGCGCACCGCAAGGCTCACGGGCTGCCCGCCACGTCGATGGCGTGGGGTGTGTGGGCCGGTGTCAGCGGTATGACCGGGGAGCTGACCGAGGCGGAGGCCGCGCGGATGACCGCCGCAGGCATGCCGCCGATCACGCTGCGGCAGGGACTGGAACTGTTCGACACGGCCGTGGCGAGCGGGGCGGCGCTGACCGTTCCGGTGCGGCTCGACCTCGCGACGCTGCGAGCACGCGGTGCGGTGGCGCCGTTGCTGCAGGGCCTCATCAGGGTCAAGGCGCGGCGCGCGGCCGCCGGTTCCGCGACGGCTTCCGGGCTCGTGCAGAAGCTCGGCACGATGGACGTCGCCGACCGGCACGCTGCTCTCGTGGACCTGGTGCGCGCGCAGGTCTCCTCGGTGCTGGGCCACTCGTCGATCGACGCGGTGGACGCGACACGGGCGTTCCAGGACCTCGGCTTCGACTCGCTCACCGCGGTCGAGCTGCGCAACCAGCTGACCGAGGCGACCGGGCTGCGGCTGCCGGCGACGCTGGTGGTTCGACTACCCGGACCGCGATCGCGCTGGCCGACCACCTGCACGCCGAGCTGTTCGGGTCCGCGGAGGTCGCCGGCGCGTTGCCCGCGTTGGTGTCCACTTCGGACGATCCCATCGTCATCGTGGGCATGGCGTGCCGGTTCCCCGGTGGCGTGACGTCGCCGGAGACGTTGTGGGACCTCGTGGCGTCGGGCACGGACGCGATCACGCCATTCCCGTCGAACCGCGGCTGGGACCTCGACTCGTTGTTCCACCCGGACCCCGACCATCTCGGCACGTCCTATGCCCGCGCCGGTGGCTTCCTGCACGACGCGGACCAGTTCGACCCGGCGTTCTTCGGGATGTCGCCGCGCGAGGCGCTCGGCACCGACGGCCAGCAGCGCATCCTGCTGGAGACGACCTGGGAGGCGCTGGAGAGGGCCGGTATCGACCCGACTTCGTTGCGGGGCAGCCGGACCGGTGTGTTCGCCGGTGTCATGTACTCGGACTACGCGCAGATCCTGGAGGCCGACTCCGAAGGGCACCAGGGTGCCGGCACGTCGCCGTCTGTGGTCTCGGGCCGCGTCTCCTACACGTTCGGTTTCGAGGGGCCGTCGGTGTCGATCGACACCGCGTGCTCGTCGTCGCTGGTCGCGATGCACCTCGCGGCACAGGCGCTGCGGGCCGGTGAGTGCTCGCTGGCGCTGGCCGGTGGTGTGACGGTGATGTCGACGCCAGGCGCCTTCGTCGGGTTCTCACGGCAGCGCGGCCTGTCGGAGGACGGGCGCTGCAAGGCGTTCTCGGACTCCGCGGACGGCGTCGGCTGGTCGGAGGGCGTTGGTCTGCTGGTGATGGAGCGGCAGTCGGACGCTGTCCGGAACGGTCACACCGTGCTGGCCGTCGTGCGCGGTTCGGCCATCAACCAGGACGGTGCTTCGAACGGCCTCACCGCGCCGAACGGTCCGTCGCAGCAGCGGGTTATCCGTCAGGCGTTGGCGTCTGCCGGGTTGACCACTGCTGATGTGGACACGGTTGAGGCGCACGGCACGGGTACGACGCTGGGCGACCCGATCGAGGCGCAGGCGCTGCTCGCGACCTATGGCCAGGACCGCGACGTGCCGCTGCTGCTGGGTGGCATCAAGTCGAACATCGGCCACACGCAGGCGGCCGCAGGTGTCGCGGGTGTGATCAAGATGGTGCAGGCGATGCGGCACGGCGTCCTGCCGCGCACCCTGCACGTCACCGAGCCGTCGTCCCACGTCGACTGGATCGAGGGCGCCGTCGAGCTCGTCACCGAGGCGACGCCGTGCCCGCGGTCTCCCGGCCGCGCCGCGCGGGTGTGTCGTCGTTCGGCCTGTCGGGCACGAACGCGCACGTGATTCTGGAAGCCGCAAGCCCCACGCCCGAATCTGTGGACAACTCGGCACCTGTGGACAACTCGGCGGTTGTCGATCTTGCAGACGCCGATCCGTCGGCCCCTCGTGGGACGCTTGGAGTGGGGACCTCGGTCTCCCCCTGGGGGGCCCAGACGGAATCGATTCCGTGGCTCGTGTCGGCGAAGACCGCGGAGGCGTTGCCGGGGCAGGTTGAGCGGGTGCTGGCGGTCGAGGGTGCGCCGGAGGACATCGCCTGTTCGCTGCTGACGACGCGGGCGCAGTTCGAGCACCGAGCTGTGGTGCTCGAAGGAGAGGTGTTGGCGCGGGGGACCGCGCGGTCGCAGCGGTCGCTTGCCGTGCTGTTCTCCGGGCAAGGTTCGCAGCGGCTGGGCATGGGGCGTGAGTTGTACGAGGCGTTCCCGGTGTTCGCCGAGGCGTTGGACGCCGTCCTGATGTACCTGGACACGGCGGTCCGGGACGTCATGTGGGGCGACGACCAGGAGGCCCTCAACCAGACCGGGTACGCGCAGCCTGCGCTGTTCGCGGTCGAAACCGCGCTCTACCGGCTGATCGAGTCGTGGGGTGTGAGGCCGGAGCAGGTGGCCGGGCACTCGATCGGTGAGATCGCGGCGGCGCACGTTGCCGGCGTGCTGAGCCTGGAAGGCGCGTGCCTGCTGGTCACCGCGCGGTCGGCGCTCATGCAGAACCTACCGGTGGGCGGCGCGATGGTCGCGGTCCAAGCCTCCGAGGACGAGGTGTTGCCACATCTCACCGCGAACGTGTCGATCGCAGCGGTCAACGGACCGGAGTCGGTGGTGATCGCGGGCGACGAGGACGAGGTCCTCAAGATCGCCGAACGGTGGAAGAGCAAGCGGCTCAAGGTGTCGCACGCGTTTCACTCGCCGTTGATGGAGCCGATGCTGGACGACTTCCGCGAGTCGCTCGCGGAGATCACCCTCAACCAGCCGGGCATCCCCGTGGTCACGAGCGGGGACGTCACGACCGTTGAGTACTGGGTGAACCACGTGCGGGATGCGGTGCGGTTCGCCGACAACGTGCGGAAGCTGCGCGATCAGGGCGCCACTACGTTCCTCGAGGTCGGGCCGGACGGGGTGTTGTCCGCGCTGGTCGAGGACGCGATTCCGGTGCTGCGCAAGGACAAGGGCGAGCGCATCGCGGCGTTGACCGCGCTGGCCCGGCTGCACGTCGACGGCGTGAAGGTCGACTGGAGCGGCTTCCACGCCGGTGGCAGGAAGATCGACCTGCCCACCTACGCGTTCGACCACCAGCGGTACTGGCCGGCGGTGCGGATCGGCGGAGACGACGCGTCCGGTATCGGCATGGTCGCCGTCGGGCACCCGTTGCTCATCGCGTCGGCGGAACTCGCTGACGGGGAAGGGTTCCTGTTCACGAGCAGGCTGGCGCTGCGCACGCACCCGTGGCTTCGCCACCACACGATCATGGGACGCGTGATGGTGCCGGGCGCGGCGCTCGTCGAGCTCGCGATGCGGGCAGGGGACGAGGTCGGGCTGGACCGGCTGGAGGAGCTGACGCTGTCCGCGCCGGTGATCCTGCCGGACCACGGTGGTTTGGCGTTGCAGATGAAGGTGTCCGCGGGAGACGACCGCAGGACGTTCACCATCCACGCGCGGCCGGACGACGTGACCGACGCGCAGTGGACGCAGGTGGTCAGCGGTGTCCTCGCCAAGGGCGAGCAGCAGGTCCAGTTCGACGCGGGTGTGTGGCCGCCGAAGGCCGAGGCGGTGGACGTCGAGGGTTGCTACGAGAAGTTCGCTGAGGCCGGGTTCGCTTACGGCGGCATGTTCCAGGGATTGCGGGCGGCTTGGCGGGACGGCGACACCACCTATGCGGAGGTCGCGCTGCCGGACGACGTCAGCGTCAAGCCGTTCGGACTGCACCCGGCGTTGCTCGATGCCGCGCTGCACGCCTCGTTGCTCGACGAGGGCGGGTCGGCAGGGTTGCCGTTCGCGTGGGAGAACGTGTCGCTGCACGCGACCGGTGCGACGGCGTTGCGGGTCAAGATGACGCGCGACGACAACGGGTTGCGGATCGCGCTCGCCGACACCGCCGGCAACCCGGTGGCGTCTGTCGAGTCGCTGGTGATGCGTGCGGTCGCGGCGGAGCAGCCCGCTGAGCTGGACGCGTTGTTCTCGGTGCGGTGGACGCCGATCGCGGTGCCGCCGGCCGAGGCGGGCAAGACGGTCAGCGTGCTCGGGCCCGACGTCCTGGGGCTGTCCGTCGGACGGGTCGAGGGCCTGCTTTCGTTGACTGACACGGACATTGTGCTCGTGCCGGTCGCGGGAGAGCAGACCGCCGAGTCGGTGCGCACGACCACGCATCGGGCGTTGGAGCAGGTACAGGAGTGGATCAGGGAGGACCGCGACGGACGGCTCGTGTTCGTCACGCGCGGGGCTGTCGAGGGCGATGACCTGGCCGGTGCGGCGGTGTGGGGTCTGCTGCGGACCGCGCAGACCGAGCACCCGGACCGGTTCGGGCTGATCGACCTGGACGCCGAGGAGTCGTCGCTCGCGACGATGCTCGGGGTGCTGGACCTCGACGAACCACAGCTGGTCATCCGTGACGGTGAGGCTCGGGCGGCGCGACTGGGACGAGTCGCGGCCAGCACCGAGGAAGCCGCCTGGGAGAGCCCGGTGCTCATCACCGGTGGTACCGGCGGGCTCGGCAGGATCGTGGCGCGGCACCTCGTGGAGACACACGGCGTCACCGAGCTGGTTCTGGTGAGCCGCAGCGGTCAGGGCGACGTGAGCGAGCTGGAGGCGTTGGGAGCGCGGGTTTCCGTCGTGGCCTGCGATGTCGCCGACCGGGCTGCCCTGTGGGAGTTGTTGAAGCAGCACAAGGTTCGCGGTGTCGTGCACGCGGCCGGTGTGCTGGACGACGGTGTGATCGAGTCGCTCACTCCGGAACGCGTTGATGGCGTGTTGCGCGCCAAGGTCGACGCGACTCGCAACCTGCACGACCTCGCTACAGAGGCCACGCGGTTCGTGGTGTTCTCGTCGGCGGCCGGAGTGTTCGGCAACGCGGGGCAGGGCAACTACGCCGCCGGCAACGCGTTCCTCGACGCGCTGGCCGCGCACCGGCAGCTCAACGGGCTTCCTGGCGTGTCGCTCGCATGGGGCGCTTGGGACACCGGCATGCTGTCGGCCGAAGACGCGGAACGGATGCAGCGCTCGGGCATGCCCGCGCTGGACGCGGCGCTGGGGCTGCGGTTGTTCGACGCGGCGGTCGCGGGGCTCGAGCCGGCCGTGGTACCGGTGCGGCTCGACCTGGGTGCGCTGAAGCAGAACGGCGACGTGAAGCCGTTGCTGCGCGGGCTGATCCGGGTCAAGGCGCGGCGCAAGGCCGCCGGTTCGGAGACTGCTTCCGGTCTGGTGCAGCGACTGTCCGTCCTGGACGAGACCGGCCGGCTGGACGCGCTGGTCGACCTGGTGCGGGGCGAGGTCGCGGCCGTGCTCGGCTACGACACGATCGCGCGGTCGACCCGGCGCGGGCGTTCCAGGAGCTCGGGTTCGACTCGCTCACCGCGGTCGAGCTGCGCAACCGGCTCACGGCGTCACCGGGCTCAAACTGCCGGCGACCGTGGTGTTCGACTACCCGTCGTCGGTGCAGCTCGCCGGCTACGTGAAGGACGAGTTGCTCGGCGCGGTCTCCAAGGCCTCGGATCTCCCTGCTCTGGTGTCCACTTCGGACGATCCGATCGTGATCGTCGGCATGGCCTGCCGTTACCCCGGCGGCGTTTCGTCGCCGGAGGACCTGTGGCGACTGGTGGTAGACGGCGTTGACGCGATCACGCCATTCCCGTCGAACCGCGGCTGGGACCTCGACACGTTGTTCCACCCGGACCCCGACCACCCCGGCACGTCCTACGTCCGGTCGGGCGGCTTCCTGCACGACGCCGACCAGTTCGACCCCGAGTTCTTCGGGATGTCACCGCGTGAAGCCGTCGCGACGGACTCGCAGCAGCGGCTCATGCTGGAGACCGCGTGGGAGGCGCTGGAACGGGCGGGGATCGCTCCGGCGTCGTTGCGGGGCAGCTCGACCGGTGTGTTCGCCGGTGTCATGTACAACGACTACACACAGCTCATCGGCGGTGCGGACACCGAGGGCTTCGGCTCGACCGGTGCCTCGCCTTCGGTGATCTCCGGCCGGGTGTCGTACGCGCTCGGGCTTGAAGGTCCGTCGGTGTCGATCGACACCGCGTGCTCGTCTTCTCTCGTCGCACTGCACTGGGCCATGCAGGCGCTTCGGGCCGGTGAGTGCTCACTGGCGTTGGCCGGTGGAGTGACGGTGATGTCGACGCCGGGCTCGTTCGTCGGGTTCTCACGGCAGAGGGGTCTGTCGGAGGACGGACGCTGCAAGGCGTTCTCCGACACGGCCGATGGTGTTGGCTGGTCTGAAGGCGTCGGTCTGCTCGTGCTGGAACGTCAGTCGGACGCTGTGCGGAACGGCCACACGGTTCTGGCGGTTGTGCGTGGTTCGGCGATCAACCAGGACGGCGCTTCCAACGGCCTGACGGCGCCCAACGGGCCGTCGCAGCAGAGGGTCATCCGTCAGGCCCTGGCGTCTGCCGGGTTGACCGCCGCTGACGTCGATGCCGTTGAGGCGCACGGCACCGGTACTTCTTTGGGCGACCCCATCGAGGCTCAGGCGCTGATGGCGACCTACGGGCAGGACCGCGACGTGCCGCTGCTGCTGGGTGGCATCAAGTCGAACATCGGCCACACGCAGGCTGCTGCCGGTGTTGCGGGCATCATCAAGATGGTGCAGGCGATGCGGCACGGTGTGTTGCCGCGGACGCTGCACGCTTCGACGTCTTCGTCGCACGTCGACTGGACCGAGGGCGCGGTCGAACTGTTGCAGGACAACACGGTGTGGCCCGAGGTCTCACGGCCGAGGCGGGCAGCCGTGTCGTCGTTCGGCATCAGCGGCACGAACGCCCACGTGATCCTCGAGGGCCCGGAATTGTCAGACCCCTCTGAGATGATTGGGATGGGGGGTAGCTCCCCCCAGGGGGCCAGCCAGTCCGGATCGATTCCGTGGGTGGTGTCGGCGAGGTCCGAGGCGGCGCTGGACGGTCAGGTCGAGCGGATCAGGCAGGCCGGTGGTGAGGCCAGGGACATCGCCTACTCGTTGCTGACGGGCAGGACGTTGTTCGATCACCGCGCGGTCGTGCTGGACGGCGAGGTCGTGGCCAGGGGATCGGTGAAGAGGAGGCCAACCGCCTTCCTGTTCAGCGGGCAGGGTTCGCAGCGGGTCGGCATGGGACGTGAGCTGTACGAGGCGTTCCCGGTGTTCGCCGAGGCGCTCGACAACGCCCTCCAGTACCTCGACCCCGCGCTCAAAGACGTCATGTGGGGCGAGGACCAAGAGGCGCTGAACCAGACGGGGTTCGCGCAGCCGGCGCTCTTCGCCGTGGAAACCGCGCTCCACCGGCTGGTCGAGTCGTTCGGCGTCAAGCCGGATCACGTTGCCGGGCACTCGATCGGTGAGGTGGCGGCAGCACACGTCGCAGGCGTCCTCACCCTGGAAGACGCGTGCCAGCTGATCACGGCGCGGGCGGCGCTCATGCAGAACCTGCCGGCAGGCGGCGCGATGGTGTCGGTCATCGCCTCGGAGGAGGAGGTGACGCCGTACCTGACGGGCAACGTGTCGATCGCGGCGGTCAACGGGCCGCGGACCGTGGTGCTGGCCGGCGAGGAGGACGAGGTCCTCAAGATCGCCAAGCAGTGGAAGTACAGGCAGCTCAAGGTGAGTCACGCGTTCCACTCGCCGTTGATGGAACCGATGCTGCAGGACTTCCGGGAGGCGATTGCGGAGATCACGTTCAGCGAGCCCACCGTGGGCTTCCAGACCGCGGGAAACCCGGCCACCGCCGACTACTGGGTCAACCACGTCCGGGACGCCGTGCGGTTCCACGACAACGTGATCGCGCTCGGAGACCGGACGTTCCTGGAGATCGGGCCCGACGCGGCGCTCACCCCGCTCGTCGACGGAGCGATCCCGACGCTGCAAAGGAACACGAACGAGATCAAGCACATCCTCACCGCGCTCGGTCAGGCACACGCCGAGGGCGTCAACGTCGACTGGACGCCGCTGCTCAAGGGCGCCAAGAAGATCGACCTGCCCACCTACGCGTTCCGGAGGCAGTCGTACTGGCCGAAGGTCGTGGAGGGCGCGAGCGACGTCAAGGCGGCGGGCTTGAGCGGCGTCGGGCACCCGTTGCTCGGTGCGGCCGTGCAGCTCGCCGGGCAGGACGGGCACCTGTTCACCAGCAGGATCGCCATCAGGACGCATGCCTGGCTCGCGGACCACGTGATCATGGGACGGACGCTCGTGCCCGGTGCGGCGCTGGTCGAGGTCGCGCTCAAGGCAGGCGAGGAGCTCGGGCTCGACACGCTCGAGGAACTGGCGATCGCGGCGCCGCTGATGCTGCCCGAGCAGGGTGGCGTGCAGATCCAGGTCGCGATCGGCGCGGAGGAGAACGACAAGCGAACGGTCACGATCTACAGCAGGCAGGAGGACACCGACCTGCCGTGGACGGAGAACGCCAGCGGTGTCCTCAGCAGCAACGAGAACCCCGCAACCCACCTGACCGAATGGCCGGTCGGAGAGCCGATCGAGCTCGACGGCGTCTACGACAGGTTCGCGGAGATCGGGTTCGCGTACGGCGACACGTTCCAGGGCCTCCAGCAGGCGTGGCGGCACGAAGGCGCGGTGTACGCGGAAGTCGCACTGCCGGAAGGGATCGAGCCCGGCGCGTTCGGCATCCACCCGGCACTGCTCGACGCCACGCTGCACACCGCCCTTCTCGCAGAAGGAGACCAGGGAGCGGGGCTGCCGTTCAGCTGGGAGGGAGTGAAGATCCACGCCACGGGCGCGGCCGCGGTCAGGGTGAGGATGACGCGCGACGAGAGCGGGGCGATGCACATCGTCATCGCCGACCCGCAGGGCAACCCGGTCGCCGAGGTCGAGTCGCTGGTGGTCCGCGCGGTCAACGCCGGGCAGCTCAACGAGAACACCACGCGCGACGCCCTGTTCACGCTCAACTGGACGCCGATCAACGCCACCGACCCGATCGACGCGGGAGTCGCGATCGCGGGCCAGGACCACTTCGGACTGGTCGACCACCTCGTCGCCGGACGCGTCTACGACACCATCGAGTCCACCGACGCCGAGGTGGTCCTGACCCAGGTGCTCGCCTGTTCCGACGATGTTGTGGACTCCACGCACGCGGCCGTGTCGGACGCGCTGATCAACGTCCAGGAGTGGATCACCAGCCACCGCGGCGGCAGGCTCTGGTTCGTCACGAAGAACGCCGTCGCGGCGACCGGTAACGAGGCACCCGACCCCGTGAGCGCGGCGATCTGGGGTCTCGTGCGGGTCGCGCAGTCCGAGCACCCCGGCAGCTTCGGGTTGCTCGACCTCGACGACCAGCGCTCCAGCCTCGCGGTGCTCAGGCAGGCGATCCAGGCCGACGAGCCCCAGATCGTCGTCAGGGACGGCGAGATCCTCGGCGGACGCCTCACGAGGGCGGAACGCAAGGAGGGCACGACCGACCACGGCAAGGTGCTCATCACCGGCGGCACGGGCGGTCTCGGCCGGATCATCGCCCAGCACCTCGTCGAGAACCACGGGGTGGAAGACCTGATCCTCGCGAGCCGCACAGGACAGGCGGACGTCAGCGGTCTCGAAGCGAACGTCACGGTGGCGGCGTGTGACGTGAGCGACCGCGACGAGCTCGCCGCGCTCCTCAACGAGCACAACCCGGACACGATCATCCACGCGGCCGGTGTGCTGGACGACGCCACGATCGAGTCGCTGACGCTTGACCGCGTCGACCCGGTGCTCCAGCCGAAGGTCGACGCCGCCTGGTACCTGCACGAGCTGGCACCACAGGCGAACCTCGTGCTGTTCAGCAGCGTCGCGGGCACGTTCGGCAACGCCGGCCAGGCCGCCTATGCGGCGGCCAACGCGTTCCTCGACGCCCTTGCCGCACACCGCAAGGCGGGCAACCAGAAGGCAACGGCACTGGCCTGGGGTGCCTGGGACACCGGCATGCTCGGCGCGCAGGACGCGGAACGCATGGCACGCTCCGGCATGCCGGCGATCACGCGGGATCTCGGCGTCACCCTCTTCGACGCGGCGATCCAGACGGGCGAAGCGGCAACGATCCCGGTCAAGCTGGACTTCGCCGTGCTCCGCAACCACGAGGTCGCACCGCTTCTGCGCGGACTGGTGCGCACCAGGTCGAAGAAGGCCTTGGCAGGACGGGAAACCGCCGATTCGCTCGTCAACCGCCTGATCGGCCTCACCGGCCAGGGACGCACCGAGGCGCTGCTCGACCTCGTCCGCGGCCAGGTCGCCGAGGTGCTGGGCCACGCGGAGAACGAGGTCGTCGAGGACGACAGGCAGTTCCAGGACCTCGGCTTCGACTCGCTGACCGCGGTCGAGCTGCGCAACCGCCTCGGCGGGGCGACGGGCCTGCGGCTGCCCGCCACGCTGGTGTTCGACTATCCGACGCCGGCGGACCTGGTGGCACACCTCAAGACCGAGCTGCTGGCCGACGCGCCGGAGGCCGGCCGCCGAGCGTGCTGGCCGACCTCGACGCGTTCGAGAAGGCACTGAACGAGGCCAGCGTGGACGACGTCCTGCACCAGCAGATCGCGAGCAGGCTCGACGTCCTGCGCACGAGGTGGGCCAAGACCACCAGCACCGAGAAGGACTTCGAGTCGGCTTCGGACGACGAGATCTTCGCGATGCTCGACGAAGAACTCGGTCTCTGAGAAGGAGACGGACATGCCACTGGTGATCGGTGTGGTGGGGCTCGGTGGCCTCGGAGAGGGCCTCACGAAGGTCCTGCTCGCGAACGGGGCCGAGGTCATCGGCGTGGACAGCGATCTCGACGTGCTGTCCCGCGTCCACCACAGGCTGAGCGCTCCCGCGCTGACCCTCGCGACGGAACTGGTCGACCTCAAGCGGGCCGATCTCGTCATCGAGGCGCTGCCGGAGGACTTCGGCACCAAGGAAACCGTGCTGCAACGGCTCGTCGAGCCGTGCGCGCCCGGCACGGTCTTCCTCACCACCACATCGACGCTGTCCGTGCCGAAGCTGGCCATCGCGTCCGGTGCGCCGGACCGTGTCGTCGGACTGCGCTACTCCATCCCGCCGCCGTACGGGCACCACGCAAGCCTCACCGGCACGTCCATGGCCTCGCCCGAGGCGCTTCACCTGGCGCGCAAGGCGGTCCGGCTGGCCGGCACCGAGATCGTGAGCCTCGGTGGCCGTCCCGCCGAGGCCGCGACCGCGTTGCTCTACGCGTGCATGAACCGGACGATGAACCTCGCCGACGCCGGCCACGCGACCGTCGAGGATCTCGACACCGCCCTGAAACTGGGCTGTGGCCTCAAGTTCGGGCCACTGCACCTGCTCGACCTCATCGGACTCGACACCGTCCGCTCAGCCCTGCGACGACTCCACGAGATCACCGGCTCCGACTCCTACGTCCCTTCACCGCTGCTGGACCGGATGGTCGAGGAAGGACACCTCGGCCGCAAGACGGGTCAGGGCTTCCACCGCTACGACGACCGCGGCGAGATCATGCCGCCACCCCGCACCCGCGTCACCAACGGCGAACCGCGCGAGATCCGCGAGGCGGGGGTCGTCGGTGCCGGGTTGATGGGCTGCGGCATCGCCGAAATCCTCGTCGTGGCAGGCATTCCCACCACGCTCGTCGCTCGCAGCCAGGAAAGGGCAGAGGCCGCCCGCGACCGAATCCGCTCGTCCCTCACCAGAGGAGTCCAGAAAGGCAGGATGTCCGAGCAGGACCGCCAGGACGTTCTCGCCAGGCTCACCGTGAGCACGGGCTACGAGTCCCTGCACAACGCCGACATCGTCATCGAGTCTGTCGCCGAGGACAAAGCGGTCAAACATGGTGTCCTGCAAGGCGTCGATGCTCACCTGAAACCCGGCGCCATCATCGTCACCACCACGTCCAGCCTTTCCGTCACCGGCTGCGCGAGCGCCACGAGCCGCCCCGCCGACGTGATCGGGCTGCATTTCTTCAACCCCGCACCGGTCATGAAGCTCGTCGAGGTCGTCCGCACCGACCACACCGCCGACGACGTGCACGCCACCGCCCACGCGCTGGTGAAGTGGCTGCGCAAGACCGCCGTCGACTGCGCGGACCGGGTTGGGTTCATCGTGAACCACGTGTTGTTCCCCTATCTGAACGACGCCATTGGCATGCTCGCCCGCACCGACGTCACCGTCGAGGAGATCGACACCGCGATCGTGACGGCGTTCCACCACCCGATGGGTCCCTTCACGCTCCTGGACACCATTGGCCTGGACGTGTCACTGGCGATTCTGGAGACCCTCAGCGCGGCTTCTCCGACCGGCGAACCCGCACCCGCCGCGGAACTGCGCAGGCTCGTCGCCGCCGGCCACCTCGGAACCAAAACGGGCAGCGGTTTCCGGCTCGTGAACAAAGGAAAGTGAGAGACTCCCGAGGATTCGATGCCGTAGAACGGCATCAGGCAGCTCGTCGTTCGCAGAGAGGTGGTCATCACAGATGACGGGACGGCGGCATGTCGCGATCTTCGCCAATCCCGCGCAGGGTCAGGCACTGCCGGCGCTCGCGGTGATCGAGGAACTGGTGCGGCGCGGTTACCGCGTCACCTACGCCACCTCGTCCGAGGTCGCCGCCCGCCTCGCGCTGAGCGAGGCGACAGAGGGCAGGTGGGACGTGGTCGGGTTCCTCGACGACAGCTCGTCGCCGATCTCCCTGGCACGCGGATACTTCGCCGACGACCTGCCCGACCTCGTCGTCTACGACGGCACCGCGGTCGACGTCGCCAGGGCGGCGGCCGAGACGTGGGACGGCATGCCCGACGACGACTTCGTCGACGCGCCGTTCGGCGAGTTCCTCACCCGGTTCGGGCTCGCGTTCCTGCCGGAAAAACCAAGCCTCTACCGGGTTGTGCCCGGCCGCGTCGTCGCGTATTAGTTCACTGACTGGAACCAGCGGTGGAATCACGACCCGCACAATGCGGAATCACCGTGCCATACTTTGACACTTGCCTCGCGGAGTTTGCGGTCCGGTCACGAGGGGCGATTATCCTCAGCGCAGGTCACTCTTCGAGCCCTGAGGCGGTAGGCGGTGGACGACCAGCCGGAGCTGTTCGGTCGTGAGAGCGCGCTCACCACGGTGGCGCACCACACGACCGCCGCTCGTCGCGGAGCGGGCGCGCGGGCCGTGCTCGTGCG
>NZ_VSRL01000217.1 GCF_012184385.1 Lentzea indica | reverse complement strand
GGCCCGCGCGCCCTCGGCGGCCGTGCCGGTCCAGCCGGACTCGCTCGCCGCGACGCGCTTGGCGATGAGCTGCGCGGACTCGGTGAGCTCCGCGCCGAACTGGGCCCACTCGGATCCGATCTCACCGGTCTGGCCGGGATCGTTGAAGTGGTGGACCGAGTCGTACAGCTGGCGGTGGGAGCGTGAGGCCCAGTTCTGGGAGTCGCGCAGCACCAGGTCGTTCTCCGGGACCATGGCAGCCTCTCCTCCTCAGCCGTGCTTGGTGATGTCGGCCGAGGCGTCGGTGTCGACCTGGTGGTAGTTGCGGATCGCCGTGCTGACCGCCTCGTGCGTTTGTTCCAGAACGGTGCGGTAGGCCGTCATTACGCTCACGAACGAGTGAACTTCGCCGTCAGCGCGGTGTTCGAATTTGTATGTCATCGCCTGACCGACAGGATTGGCACCCAACGGCGCCGGGCGCGCGAGTCTGCCCGCGCGCTCGAGCCAGGAGTCGACCTGGTCGATCTGCTCGCGGAGCGTCTTGCGCAGCTCCTCGCCGGTCGCGGGGTCGAGCGTAACTTCGCCGGAGGTGACGCTGTTATTAAGAGCGACGGCCTTTCCATCGGCAGGCGGCGGCGACTGCGAGTCCACGAGGTGCATGGCCCGAGCATTGGCGAACTCGCCAACGCCGGCCCAACGTGCCACCAATGTTGCTGACAGAGCCGAGCTGATCGCCGGAGGAAGTACGGACAATGCGCGTCAACCTCCTCGGGACGGTCGAGCTGGTGCCCACCGGCGGGGAGTCCGTGACGCTCGCCGCGACGAAGCGGCGCGCGGTCCTCGCGGCGCTGGCGCTCGAGCTCAACCGGATCGTCTCCGGCGACCGGCTGCTGTCGCTCGTGTGGGACGGCGCCCCGCCGCCGCAGGCGAAAGCGGCGCTGCAGGGCCACATCGCCCAGCTGCGCAAGTTGCTCGGGTCCACCCTGGACCTGGTGACCCGCGTCCCCGGCTACGTGCTCGCGGGAGACCGTCACGCGGTGGACGTGTTCCTCTTCGAGGACCTGGTCGCCGCCGCGCGGAAGGCCGACGACGAGACAGCGGCCGAGAAGCTGACCTCGGCGCTGGAGCTGTGGCGCGGACCGTTCCTGGTGGACGTGCCGAGCAGGCGGTTGCACGAGGCGTACGAGGCCCGGCTCGAAGAACTGCGGCTCACCGCCGTCGAGGAGCTGGGCGCGCGGCTGATCGTGCTCGGGCGCGCAGCGGAGGCGGTGACGAGCCTGCGCGCTGCGGCGGAGGAGCATCCACTGCGTGAACCGCTCGTCGCCAGGCTGGTGCTCGCCTGCACAACGCCGGTCGCCAGGCCGAGGCGCTGGACCTGTTCGGACGGACCCGCGCGCGGCTCGCGGACGAACTGGGCGTCGACCCCGGTGCCGAGCTGCGGACCGCGCACCACGCCGTGCTGACCGACACGGACCCGTCCCAGCAGCTGCCGCGTCAGGGCCGGCCGCGCGTCCAGGTCCCGGCACAGCTGCCGCACGAGCACCGCGGGTTCGTCGGCCGCGACATCGAGCTCTCCCTGCTCGACCGTCTGCTCGGGGACTCGGGCATCGGCCTGCTGGCCGGTCCGCCTGGGGTGGGCAAGACGGCGCTCGCCCTGCGCTGGGCGCACCGCGTCGCGGACCGGTTCCCCGACGGCCAGTTGTTCGTCGACCTGTGCGGGTTCGCGGAGCGCAAGCCGCTCGAAGTGAAGACCGTGCTCGTCGGTTTCCTGCGCGCGCTCGGCGTGGAGAACGTGCGCCTGTCCGGTGGTCTGGACGCACTCGCCGGCCAGTACCGGTCGCTGCTGGCCCACCGGCGCGTCCTCGTCGTGCTGGACAACGCCCGCTCGGTGGAGCAGGTGCGCCCGCTGCTGCCGGGCTCGCCGGGCTGCCTGGTGCTCGTCACGAGCAGGCACGGCCTCGACGACCTCGTGGTGACCGAGGGCGCCGCCGTGCTCGGTGTGGGCACCCTCGACGACCAGACCGCGAGCGAACTGCTGACGACGGGCCTCGGACGTCATCGGACCGAGCAGGAGCCGGAGGCGACCGCGGAGCTGATCGACCTCTGCGACGGCCTCCCGCTCGCACTGCGCATCGTGAGCGCACGACTGGCCTCCCGGCCGAGGTGGACGATCCAGGCGCTGGTCGACGAGCTGCGGGACGAGCAGAGCAGGCTCGCGGCGTTCACGCTGCCCGAACAGGGCCGCGGCGTGCAGGCGGCACTGGCGGTGAGCTACCGGGAGCTGCCGGAAGGCGCGGCGCGGACGTTCCGCAGCCTCGGTCTGTATCCCGGCATCGACATCGACAGCTACGCCGCGGCGGCACTGCTGGACGTGAACGTCGTGACCGCGCGCACTCACCTGCGCACAGTCGCGTCCGCGAGCCTGCTGCACGAGGTCACACCGGACCGGTACGCGCGGCACGACCTGGTGCGTCTGTTCGCCCGGCAACTCGTGGAGGGCGCCGACAACCGGGAGAGCGTCGACCGGTTGCTCGACTACCACCTGCACGTGGCGGACACCGCCAGGGCACTGTTGTCCGATGAGCCGGAGCCGGTCACGACGCCGGTGCACCGCCCGGCGAGCTTCCCGGAGCTCACGTCCTACCGGTCGGCGATGGAGTGGTTCGAGCTGGAGGAGCACAACCTGCGGCTGCTGCTGGAGGTCGGTGACGGGTGGCGCACGTGGCAGCTGGCGTTGTGCCTCGACGCCTTCTACGTGCAGAACGGCAACCTCGTCGACCGGGTGAAGGTGTGCAGGACGGGCCTCGAGGCCGCCCGCGGTGACCGGGAGGCGGAAGCCCGGCTGCTGGTGAGCGAAAGCGCCGCCCTCGCCGACCTGGGCGAGCTGGAGGACGCCGTCCGCGAGTCCCGGCGCGCCGTGCGACTGGCCAGCGGCAAGGTCGAGGGCATGGCCAGGGCGAACCTCGGCTACTGCCTGGCGGCGACCGGGAACCTCGCCGACGCGCGGGAACGGATCGCGGAGGCGCTGGAGATCACCCGCGCGTCGGGGGACGTCCGCGCCCAGACCGCCGTGCTCGACCATCTCGCGAACGCGTTGCTGCGCAGGAACGAAGCGGCCGAGGCGCTGGCACCGGCGCGGGAGGCACTGGCACTGCACGCCGGCCTGCCGCCGTCCGCGGCGCACGCCACGGCGTTGTACACAGCGGGATCGGTGTTGCGGGCGACCGGCAGGACCACAGAGGCGTTGCGGGCCTTCGAGGACGGTCTGCGGCTGGCGGAACAGGTGTGGGATCTGCGGCACGTGGCGCTGTTCCACCTGGTGATCGCGGATCTGCTGGTGGACTTCGGTGACACGGTGGCGGCGGCCTCGCACCGCGAGGCGGCCGGCTGGATCCACCTGCGGCTCGGCGTGGTGGAACTGCCGGCGTCGCGCCAGGCCTCCTCGTCGGAGACCTGGCAGCGCCGCTCAACGTGAGGCGAGATCCGTCAACCTCGGTGGCGCGGGCAGAGCGGATGCCACGTAGGGCGTCTCGGAGGTCGGTGGCGTGCGGCCGAGCAGAGCCTTTCGCCACACCCGCATCGCGTCGGCGATCACGATGATCACCAGCAACGCGAACACCGCGGCCAGCACACCGTCCACAGTGGAGTTGGTGATGATCGCCTCCATCTGGTCGGTGTTCTTCGCGGGTGCCAGCAGCTTGCCCTGCGCGAGCGCGTCGGCGTACTTCTCCCGCTGCGCGAAGAAACCGAGCTTCGGGTCGGAGCTGAACACCTTCTGCCAGCTGGCCGTCAGCGTCACCGCCACGTCCCACGCGAGCGGAACACCGGTGACCCAGGCCCACTTCACCCGGCCGCTCTTGATCAGCAGGGTGGTGCACACGGTCAGCGCGATCGCCGCCAGGAGCTGGTTCGCGATGCCGAACAACGGGAACAGCTGGTTGATCCCGCCCAACGGGTCGCTCACACCGGCGTAGAGGAAGTAGCCCCACGCGAGCACCACGGCGGCGCTGCAGATCCAGAGCCCCGGTCGCCAGGACACCCGCGCGAAGGGCTTCCACACGTTGCCGAGGGCGTCCTGCAGCATGAACCGGCCGACCCTGGTGCCCGCGTCCACCGTGGTGAGGATGAACAGCGCCTCGAACATGATCGCGAAGTGGTACCAGAACGCCTTCATCGCGTCACCGCCGAGGAACTCCGCGAAGATCTCGGACATGCCCACGGCGAACGTGGGTGCGCCACCGGTGCGGGCGACGAGCGTGCTCTCCTGCACCGCCGCCGCCGCGGCCTGCAGCTCGGCGGGCGTGATGGTGAAGCCGAGATTGCTGACGGCTTCAGAGGCCGTCTGCACGGTCGTGCCGACGACGCCGGCGGGGGAGTTCATCGCGAAGTAGATGCCGGGGTCGAGCATGCACGCGGCGATCAGCGCCATGATCGCGACGAAGGACTCGGCGAGCATCGCGCCGTAGCCGATCAGGCGGACCTGGGACTCCTTCTGGATCAGCTTCGGGGTGGTGCCCGACGCGATCAGGGAGTGGAATCCGGACAGAGCGCCGCAGGCGATCGTGATGAACACGAACGGGAACAGCGACCCGGCGAACACCGGACCGGTGCCGCTGAACGCGAAGTCCGTGAACGCCTCGGTGCGCAGCACGGGCGCGGTGACCAGGACGCCCACCGCGAGCAGCACGATGGTGCCGATCTTCATGAACGTGGACAGGTAGTCGCGCGGCGCGAGCAGCATCCACACCGGCAGCACCGAGGCGACGAACCCGTAGCCCACCAGCCACAGCACGAGCGTCTTCGGCTCGAGGGTGAAGAACCCGGCCCAGCTCGAGGTCTGCACCCAGCCGCCGGCGACGATGGCGGCCAGCAACAGCACGACGCCGATGGCGCTCGTCTCGACCACGCGGCCGGGCCTGATGACCCTGAGGTAGAAACCCATGAACAGCGCGATGGGGATGGTCATCGCGATCGAGAAGGTGCCCCATGGCGACTTCGCCAGCGCGTTGACCACGACCAGCGCCAGCACCGCCAGCAGGATGATCATGATGGCGAAGACGCCGACCAGCGCCGCCGCGCCGCCGATCGGCCCGATCTCGTCACGCGCCATCTGCCCCAGACTCTTGCCGTCACGCCGCATCGAGAAGAACAGGGTGACCATGTCCTGCACCGCTCCGGCGAAGATCACGCCGACGATGATCCAGATCGTGCCGGGCAGATAACCCATCTGAGCGGCGAGCACCGGACCCACCAGCGGACCGGCGCCCGCGATCGCGGCGAAGTGGTGTCCGAAGAGGACACGGCGGTCGGTGGGCTGGAAGTCCACACCGTCGTCGAGCCGTTCCGCGGGGGTCGCGCGGGTGTCGTCCACCTTCAGCACCCGCTTGGTGATGAACCGGGCGTAGAAGCGGTAGGCGATGGCGTACGAGCCGAGCGCGGCGGCGACCAGCCACACCGCGGACACGTTCTCGCCCCTGGACAGTGCGAGCACCGCCCAGGCGACCGCTCCCACGGCAGCGACGACCGACCACACCAGGACTGACCGCAACCTGGTCTTGTTCAATGGAACTCCTTGTCAGCGTTGAAAAAGAGTGCGCGAACCCGGCCGGCCGCTCGTGGTGAGCGGTCGGTTGGGCGGGTGTGGTTTCGGCTCAGCCGGGCGGTAGGCGGCCCATGCAGGCGCGCAGGCCCGCGTCCGGTGGCAGATCGGTGGTGAACCAGCGGATCGGCCCGATGCGGCGGCAGCTCACCGTGACGTCGCGACGGGCCAGATGTGCCCAGGCGGTGGGATGTGCGTAGACGGCGCCCTGTGGCAGCGCGTCGACCGCTCGCAGGCCGCGGTGCAGTTTGCCGCGGCGCATGACGCGCACGGAGAACTCACCGGAGTCGGCACAACACATTCCGGTGACGTGCCAGTCGACCACGACGACTTCGTGTGGCCGGAGTTCGTTGCACGCCAAGGTGTCCAGCCGGAACGTCACGCGTCCTCCCGGTGCAACCGGAGCGCCACGGAGAGACACAGGACGGTGACGATGAGGCACCCGAACTGGTACCAGTAGAAGAAAGGCACGCCGGCGAGGCGAGGTTCGGCCCGTGCGTACAGGGGCACCGCCATCGCGGTGAGGCAGGGCAGCACCAGCAGTACCACCGTGATCGCGGGCCGTGAACTTCGCAGGCGCACCGTCGCACCTCCTCCTCGTGGGGCTCTGACCCATTAGTTGCGCGGGGCGCTCGTTCGGTTTACACAGACGCGGAAATTTTTTGTCGCGTATGTTGCGCCGGTGCCCGACGAGGAGGACGAGTCGTGACCGGAGTCGACGTGCCCGCGCTGCTCGCGTTCGGGGCCGTCCTCGTGCTGACGTCCGCGGTGGCGGTGGCCGCCCGCTGGTTCTACCGCGCCGACGTGCTGCCGACGCCGACGGACTGGGCGGTGGCGAGCCGCCGGTTCGGCACCGTCACCACGTGGTTCCTGCTCGGCGGCACGATCTACACGGCCTACACGTTCGTCGCCGTGCCGGGCGTGGTCTACGCCGAGGGCGCGATCGGGTTCTTCGCGCTGCCGTACACGATCATCGTGTACCCGCTGGCGTTCTGGTTGCTGCCCAAGCTGTGGCGCGAGGCCAGGGACGTCGGCGCGGTGACGATCGCCGACGTGGTGCGGGTCCGGTACGACTCACCGGGGCTGGCGCTCGCCGTGGCGCTGACGGGGATCCTGGTGACGATGCCCTACGTGGCACTGCAGTTGCTGGGAATCCGCACGGTGCTGATCGTGCTCGGTGTCTACCCGGCCGGCGTGACCGGTGACGTGATCCTGGGCGTCGTGTTCGCGGTGCTGGCGGTGGCCACCTACCGCAACGGGCTGCGCGCGGCGGCGGTGATCGGCTTCCTCAAGGGCGTGCTGGTGTTCGCGGCGATCGTGGTGATCATGGCGCTGCTGGGCTCGCCCGCCCGCCTGTTCGCCGAGGCGGAGCGACGGTCGACCGGCCCGCCGGACCTCGTGTCGGCCGGTGTCGACGGCGGGGTGGTCACCACCCACCTCGATCCCGGCCTGTCGACCGCGTACGTGACGCTCGCGGTCGGATCGGCGCTGGCGTTGCTGATGTACCCGCACGTGCTGACGGCGGCGTTCGCGGCGCGCGGCGAGCAGGTGCTGCGCCGCAACTCCGTGGCACTGCTGGGATGGACGGCACTGCTGGGCCTGTTCGCGTTCCTCGGCATCGCCGCGCACGCACTGGGCGTGGTCGTCGCAGAGGGCAGTGCCGAGCTGGCCGTGCCGACGATGATCACGCAGCTGATGCCGGGCTGGGCGGCGGGCGCGATCTTCGGCGCGCTGGCGGTGGGGGCGCTGGTCCCGGCGTCGATCATGTCGGTCGCCGCGGCGATGTTGTTCACCCGCAACGTCTACGTGGAGTACGTCAACCCGAACACCACGCCGAAGCAGCAAACGTCGATCGCGCGGTTCGTGTCGCTGCTGGTGAAGTTCGGCGCGCTCGGGTTCGTGCTGCTGCTCGCCGCGCAGGACACGATCAACCTGCAGCTGCTGGGCGGGGTGTGGGTGCTGCAGACGTTCCCCGCGGTGGTGCTCGGCGCGCTCACCCGCAGGCTGTCACCCGCCGGCATGCTGGCAGGCTGGGCCGTCGGCATGCTGACGGGCACGCTCCTGGTCACCTCCGGTGGGTTCTCGGCCGTGGTGGTCATCGGCGGCCTCCAGGTCTACGCGGCGGTGATCGCGCTCGCGGCGAACCTGGTGGTCGCGTTCGCGGTGAGCGCGGTGTGGCGACGGTGAACGAGGAAGTACCCGACACCGTCGAGACCCTCGCCGGCCGCGACGCCGACCGGGAGGCCGCCCTGGCCGCCCTGTTCCACCGGCATCACCTGGAACTGGTGCGGCTCGCGATCCTGCTCGGCGCGGAGTCCGACGCGGAGGACGTGGTGGCCGACGCGTTCTGCGAGCTGCACCGGGGCTGGAAACGGCTGCGCTCGGAGCAGGCGGCGCTACCCTATTTGCGTGCGGTCATCGTGAACCGGGTCCGGATGCGCGTCCGGCACCTGCAGGTCGTGCGCAAGCACGTCGAGTGGGTGCGCGAGGACGTGGCGTCCGCGGAGTCCCAGGCCATGGTGCGCGACGACCAGCGCGCGTTGGTGGCGGCGCTCCGCGAACTGCCGGAGCGGCAGCGAGAAGCGCTGGTGCTGCGGTACTGGCTGAGCCTGAAGGAGGTCGAGATCGCCGAGGCGATGGGCATCAGCGCGGGTGCGGTCAAGGCCCACACCGCGCGCGGCATGGCGAAACTGGGCAAGGTGCTGGAGGCGCAGGATGACGACTAGCGGCGAACAACGGCTGGAAGAGGCCCTCCGCAGCGTCGCCTCCGAGGTGACGACGTCGCCCGACGCCTACCGCGAGGTGCGGACCCGGTGGCGCCGCAAGGAACGCCGCCGCCGGCTGATCGTCGCGGCGCTGGCGACCGCGGTCGTTCTGGCGACCAACGGCATCGCGCTCTGGGCGCTCAACGACGCCCGTCCCGACCAGCACATCATCTTCATCGATCACACGCGCTCACGCTGAACAGGGGAGTCACCACCCGCGGTGGCGCGTTCACGTCGCCTCGATGCGCGGGGCATCGGTGGCAGAGTGGGTCGTCCCGCTGATTGAAGCGTTTCAACCGACTGTCCGGTTGTGGACAGGCTTGCAGGGAACATCTTGACGTGTCTTGTTGTGCCTTACACGCTGGCTCTCGCCCCAGAAATTGAAACGTTTCATCCAGCGACGAAGGTGGAGAAGACGTGCGGCGACGGGTGTTCCTGAAATCATCGGCGGTCGGGCTGTCCGCGACGGCGTTGCCGGTCGGGACGGCACAGGCCGAACCGGAGGGCAGGGCGAGCGGGTTGCGGGTCGTGCGCACCACCGTCGAGTACGCGGAGACGTTGCTGGGCACCGATGTCACGGTGCCACGGCTGAGCTGGGTGCTCGCGGCGGGCGGTACCGGCGCGCGGCAGACGGCCTACCAGGTCGAGGTCGGCACCGCGCCCGGACGTGCGGACGTGTGGCGGTCCGGCCGGGTCAACTCGGACCGCACGACGGGGATTCCGTTCGGCGGCAAGGAGCTGCGGCCGCGCACGCGTTACCACTGGCGAGTACGGGTGTGGGACAGCGCAGGCCGGCTGTCGGCGTGGAGCACGAACAGCTGGTGGGAAACGGCGTTGCTCGGCACGCCGTGGCAGGCGCGGTGGATCGGCGCGCCGGACACCTCGATCAGCTTCACCGGTGCCTCGTGGATCTGGTCGGCCACCACGCCACCGGAGAGCCGCTGGTTCCGGACCCGGCTCGACCTGCCCGCGGACGCGGTCCGGGCCCGGCTCGTCGCGACCGCGGACGACGACTTCACGTTGTACGTCAACGGGTCCGAGGCGTTGCAAGTGCCGGAGCAGACCGACGTGTGGAAGGTCGGCCAACGCGCCGACGTCACCCGTCTGCTGAGCGGCAAACGAATCGTGCTGGCCGCGCGCGCCACGAACCGATCGGCTGGACCGGCCGGATTCCTGCTGCGGTTGCTCGTCGACCTGCCAGACGGCCGACGCGAGCTCGTCACCGGGCCCGGCTGGAAGGTGGCCGACACCGAGCAACCCGGTTGGCAGACCCCGGACTTCGACGACTCGGCCTGGACCGCCGCGACCGTGCTCGACCCGTACGGCCAGGGCCCGTGGGGCTCGAACGTCACGGTCGGCGAGCAACCCGCACCCTTGCTGCGCAAGGAGTTCAGCCTCAGCAAACCGGTCAAGAGCGCGAGGCTGTACGTCAGCGGACTGGCCTACCACGAGACCGAGATCAACGGCCGCCGCGTCGGCGACCGGGTCCTCGATCCCGGCTTCACCGACTACGACAACACCGTCCTGTACGCGACGCACGACGTCACCGGGCTGGTCCGCTCCGGCCGCAACGCGATCGGCGTGACGCTCGGCCGCGGTTTCTACGGCATGAAGACGCCGAACGTGTGGCGCTGGGAGCGCCCGCCGTGGCACGACGAGCCGAAACTGCTGGCACAGCTGGAGATCGACCACCCCGACGGCACCCGCACGACGATCGCCTCTGACGAGTCGTGGCGCCTGACCGACGGCCCCACGCTGTCGAACTCGCTGTACACCGGCGAAACCTACGACGCCCGGCTCGCCCCGCGTGACTGGACCAAACCCGGCTTCGACGACTCCCGATGGCAGAGCACGCCGATCCGTCCCGCTCCGAAGGGCACCCTGAAAGCCCAGGAACACGAACCGATCCGGGTGGTCGAGTCGGTCACGCCGGTGGTCACCTCACCGAAGCCCGGCGTGTTCGTGGCCGACATGGGCCGCACGATGTCGGGCTGGACGCAGCTCACGGTCAACGCTCCGGCGGGCACGGTGGTCCGGCTCAAGCACGGCGAGACGCTGAACTCCGACGGCACCGTGCACATGGAGAACGGCCATGTGACCGGCGGCCGCATCCAGCTCGACGAGTACATCTGCGCGGGCCGTGAGGAGACGTGGGAACCGAAGTTCTCCTACAAGGGCTTCCGGTACGTCGAGGTCACCGGACTGTCCTCGGCACCAAAGAGTCTGATCGGCCGCGTTGTGCACTCGGACGTGCCGCGGGCGAGCACGTTCCGCTGCTCGGAGCCGTTGTTCGAACAGTACGACGCGGCGATGCGCCGGACCGTCGTGAACAACCTGCACGGCATCCCCACCGACACGCCGACCTACGAGAAGAACGGCTGGACGGGGGACGCGCACGTCGGCGCGCCGTCGATGCTCGCCGAGTTCGGCATGGCGAAGTTCTTCACCAAGTGGCTCGGCGACCTCGCGGACAGCCAGGACACGGCCGGCCAGCTGCCGGTGATCGTGCCGAGCGGCGGCTGGGGTTACCGCGAGCTCGCGCCCGCGCCGGAGTGGACGACCGTGTACCCGTTCGTGCTGCGCGAGATGTACCGGATCTACGGCGACGACCGGCTGCCCGCCCAGCACTGGCCGGTGCTCACCCGGTACCTGGACTGGGAGATCGGCAGGCTGCGCGACGGTCTCGCCGTCACCGCGCTCGGCGACTTCCTGCCGCCCGGCTCCGGTGGACTGCCACCCGAGGACACCCGGCTCACCGCCACCGCGTACCTCTATCGCGCTCTGCTGCACACCGCCGAGCTCGGTGACGTGATCGGCAAGCCTGTTCCGCGTTATCGCGAGGTCGCCGCCGGTTTGTTGTCGGCGTTCAACAAGGCGTTCCTCGACGGCTACTACCGCACTGCCAAGGATCCCGACTACCGGCAGACGTCCAACGCGATCCCGCTGGCGTTCGGCATGGTGCCCGCCGGGTCCGTTCAGGCCGTAGCGGACCGGCTCGCCGCCGAGGTCCGGGCGAACGGCAACCACGTCAACGTCGGCTGCCTCGGCGCCAGCGTGCTGCTGAAGGCGTTGAGCGACAACGGGCACGCCGACGTCGCGCACGCCATGGCCACCGAGCGGTCGTACCCGAGCTGGGGTCACTGGTTCGCGAACGGCGCCGACACCATGTGGGAGATGTGGGACACCGGCACGCGTTCGCGCAACCACTACTTCAAGGGCACGGTCGCCCAGTGGCTGTACGAGCACGTCGCCGGACTGGTGCCGGGTGATGCGGGCTACCGGACGTTCACCGTGCGGCCGAACGCCACCGCCGGGTTGTCGTGGGCACGGCTGGAATTCGAGAGTGTGCGCGGACGCATCGGCGTGGCGTGGGCCAAGGTCGACGGCGTGCTGCGGCTGACCGTCGACGTGCCGGTGGGATCCACCGCCGAGGTGCACGTGCCAGGGTCATCGGCGGTATCCGTACCCCACGGCCGATGGACGTTCACCGGAACAGCTTGAGCGGAACGGCCTCGGCGAGCATGCGGTAGCCCGTGGGGTTGAGGTGCAGGTGGTCGCCGACGTCCGCGACGGGAAGCAGCTGCCGCGGGGTGGCCGGGTCGCGGACGGTGGCGTCGAAGTCGATGACGGCGTCGAAGCGGCGGCTGGTGCGGATCCAGCGGTTGACCGTCTGCCTCGCCGCCTCGTGGAAGCCGCCGGGGTCGTCGTAGCTGTGGCCACCAAAGGGAAGGAGCGTCGCGCCGTACACCTTGATGTCATGCGCGTGGGCGCGGTCGACGATCTGCTGGTAGGCCGCGATCAGATCATCGGCCACCTGTTTCTGGGCGACTTCCGTGGCGGCGGCCGTGCCGATGTCGTTGACGCCCTCGAACAGGATCAGCCACCGGACCCCGCTCTGCGCCAGCAGGTCCCGGTCCAGACGGGCCAGGACGCTGGGGCCGAGGCCGTCGGCGAGCACCCGGTTCCCGCCCGCTGCCTGGTTCAGCACTGCGACGCCGCCGCGCAACCGGTCGGCGAACCGGTCTGGCCAGCGGTCGTTGCCGTTGGTGGTGGAACCTCGGCCGTCGGTCAGCGAGTCACCGATGATCACGACGGCCGGCGCGGTCGACAGCACCTCGATGCCGCTGAGGAAGTACCAGTGGTCGGTGGGTGTCGAGCCCGGCAGGTCCGCCGAGTCGACGTGGTTGCCCGCCAGCAGGTGGGACGTGGTGCGGGAGCCGGGGTGCGAGGTGATGTCGTTGGACGCCTGCCCGTGGGCGAGATGGGCGGTCACCGTGACGATCATTCCGGGCGTCAGGGCGAAGTCCAGCGGGTCGGACACCACGAGCGCACCTCTGGGAACGTCCACAGAGGACCGTCCGCTGAAGGTGATCCGTCGCGTCGTGCCCGGCTGGATCGCACTGACACCCGCGCGGCCGTCCTTCGGCAGCGCGACGGTGACCGCGGTGATCGGCAGCACCGCGCCGCCGAACGCGTTGGAGAAGCGCAACCGCATCCGCCGGCCGCCGACCGTGACGCGGACGGTCTGGCGCAGCGTGGCGTCGTTCATCACCAGGCCGTCCTGGGTGAACGGCGGGGGCGGCATGTTGTGCGGCTCGGTCAGCTGCGGCATGGACGTCCAGGTGTTGACCCAGCCGGTTCGCGCCGGGGCCTCGGCCCTGGCAGCTGTCGGGGTCAGCACACCGGTGGCGGCCAGACCGAGGAACAAGCGCCTGCGCATCTTCCACGCCCTTTCGGAAAAGGAACCGAAAGATCAACCTAGAAGTGCGCACAAATGGACGTCAATTGACAAACGAAGCCAAATTCATTTTCGAAACCTTTTCGAGAACGTCACCGCGGGAGATAGCGCCGCAACGGTTGTGATTCCCGCACCAGCTTCCTGAGGTCGGCCAGCGTGCCGTGAACCGCGCCCACGGCACGTGCCTGCACCAGGACGTTCCCCAGCGCGGTCGCCTCTGCAGGGCCCGCGACCACCGGGATACCGCACGCGTCGGCGGTGAGCTGGCACAACAACTCGTTGTGCGAGCCGCCGCCGACGATGTGCACGACCTCGACTTCCTTGCCGGACAACCGCTGGGCGTCCGCGATGGCGTCGCGGTGAGCCAGCGCCAGACTGTCCAAGATGGACCGGACGATCTCCGCCCTGGTCATGGTCTTCCCGCACTGCCGCTGGATCCGCGCGGGCATGTCACCGGGCGGGAGGAACACCGGGTCGTTGGGGTCGAACACCGAACCTCGCGCGTGCACGGCTTCCTTCAGCAACGGCTCCAGACCGGTGTCCCAGCACCTCAGGCACTCCTGCAGCAGCCAGAGGCCCATCACGTTGCGGAGGTAGCGGATCGTGCCGTCGACGCCACCCTCGTTGGTGAAGTTGGCCGCCCTGCTCTCCTCAGAGAGCACCGGAGCGTCCAGCTCGACACCGACCAACGACCACGTGCCGCAGGAGATGTAGGCGAACCGTTCCGTTTCGGCGGGCACGGCGACGACCGCCGACGCGGTGTCGTGCGAGCCGACCGCCGTGACCGGGACGCCTTCGTACGTGCCAGCGGGGTCGCCGGGGTGGCGCAGGTCCGGCAGCAGGCCCACCGGCAGATCCTGCGTCAACTCGGCCGACCATTGTCCACTTCGGACGTCGATCAGCCCGGTCGTGGTCGCGTTGGTGTACTCGGCGCCGCGTTCGCCGGTCAGCCAGTACGAGAGCAGGTCAGGGATCAGCAGGAGCTGCGCGGCGTGGGCGAGCAGTGGTTCGGCCATCAGCTGGAACATGGTGTTGAACGGCTGGAACTGCAGCCCGTTGAGCTGGTACAGGCCGTCCTGGGGCGTGATGCCCTCGGTGCGGGAGTCGCGGTAGTGCACCGGGTTGCCCAGCAACGCTCCGCGCGCGTCGAGCAGGCCGTAGTCGACCGCCCAGCTGTCGATGCCGATGCTGTCGAGGCCGACCGAGTCCAGTTCGGCTGCCAGGTGCAGGCCGGTGAGGACTTCCCGGTACAGCGCCAGGACGTCCCAGTGCAGGGTGCCGAGCAGGCGCACCGGCCCGTTGGGGAACCGGTGCACCTCCTCGGTGTAGAGCTTGCCGTCGCCGACGCGGCCCAGCAGCACGCGGCCGCTGGAGGCGCCGAGATCGACCGCCGCGACCGTTGCCGTCATCGCAGGAACGCCGCGGCGACACCGGCGTCGACCGGCACGTGCAGGCCGGTCGTGAGCGACAGGTCGCCTGCTGTCAGTGCGAACACCGCGGCGGCCACGTGCTCGGGCAGCACCTCGCGCTTGAGCAGGGTGCGCTGGGCGTAGAACTCGCCGAGCTTCTCCTCCGGCACGCCGTAGACGGCCGCGCGCTGGGCGCCCCAGCCACCGGCGAAGATGCCGGAGCCGCGGACCACGCCGTCCGGGTTGATGCCGTTGACGCGGATGCCGTCCTCGCCGAGTTCCGCCGCCAGCAACCGGACCTGGTGTGCCTGGTCGGCCTTGGCCGCCCCGTACGCCACGTTGTTCGGGCCGGCGAAGACCGCGTTCTTGCTGGAGATGTAGATGATGTCGCCGCCCATCGCCTGAGCACGCATGACCTTCGCCGCCTGCTGTGACACCAGGAACGACCCCTTGGCCATCACGTCGTGCTGCAGGTCCCAGTCGGCCTCGGTGGTCGCCTCTAGCGGCTTGGAGATCGACAGTCCGGCGTTGTTGACCACCAGGTCCACGCCGCCGAACGCGAGCGCCGCTTCCCGGAACGCGTCGGCGATGCCCGCCGCGTCGGTGACGTCGACGGTCACCGGCACTGCCACGTCCGTGTACGTGGTGATGTTCCTGCTCACCGGCTACCTGATCTACCGTGCGGGCTGGAGCGCGATCGACCTGAGCCTCGGCGAGGTCCGCCACACCGGAC
>NZ_VSRL01000216.1 GCF_012184385.1 Lentzea indica | reverse complement strand
CTCGGCGGGGCCGCCGGAGGCGCGGCGGCGTCGCAGCGTCTCGCGCAGGGCGGCAGCGCCGGGGAGGCGTTCGGAGACGGCGGCGTCGACCACGACGTCCACCCAGCCCTCGACCAGGGCCAGCATGGTCTCCAGGCGGTTGAGCGCCGCCTTCTGCTCCGGGGTGGTCTGCGGTTCGAGCAGGCCCGAGCTCATGGCCTCCTCGATGGAGGCCGGGTTCGACGGGTCGATCTGGCCGGCGAGCTGCTCCAGGGCCGAAGTGTCGACCTTGATGCCCTTGGCGAACTCCTCGACGGTGTCGAGCAGGCGCTGCCGCAGCCACGGCACGTGCGTGAAGAGACGCTGGTGCGCGGCCTCGCGGGCGGCGAGGAACACCATCACCTCGGAGGCGGGGCGCTCCAGGCCCTCGGTGAACTTCTCGATGTTCGCAGGCAGCAGGGCTGCGGTGCCCTCGGGGCCGAGCGGCAGGCCGACGTCGGTCGAGGTGAGCACCTCGGCGCCGAGCTGTGCCAGGCGTTGCCGAGCTGGGAGCCGAAGGCCATGCCGCCCATCTGGCCGAGCATCGACAGCAGCGGACCGGCCGCCTGCTTCGCCTCGGCGGGCATGGCCTCGACCCACGCGCCGGACATGCGTTGGGCGACCGGGTCGCACAGGCGCTGCCAGGTGGGGATCGTGCGCTCGATCCAGTCGCGTGCGGTCCACGCCTGCGTCGTGCGGTGCCGGCGGGCAGCGACGCCGGTCAAGGCCACATCTCGGCCAGGTGCACGGCGTCGGTGACCGCGCCGGACTGGTCGGCGCCGAACCCGATGGTGGTCTGCGTCGAGGACAGCTGCTGGAACGCGATCTGCTTGGCGAGGTCGTAGTTCACCGGCCCGCTCGACGTCCCCGCGCTGCTCAGCATCGCGCCCAGCTGGCTCAGCATGTTGCCCAGCTGGCTGAAGTCGAACGGGTTGTCTCCCGGCTTCCCGCTCTTGTCGTCGGGGTCGTGCGGGCTGAACCCGAACGGCACGTCACTCATGCCTCTACCGTACGCGGATCCACATGGTCGTACGCTGTTCAGCCGTGAGTGAAACCGTCACGACCGCACCCCCACCCGCGCCCCCGCCGAGGGAACGCGGACTGACCCGCCGGACGTGGACGCTGATCATCAGCTTCCTAGTGGTGGCGGCACTCGGACTGCTCGGCGGTTTCGCCAGAGTCCCGTACGTCGCGCTGGGCCCCGGCCCGACCTACGACGTGCTAGGCAAGGTCAAGGACACCGACGTGGTAGCGGTGGACGGCCAGAACACGTTCCCCACCAACGGAACGCTGCGCATGACGACGGTCTCGCTCACGGACGACGTGTCGTTGTTCGGCGCCCTCGGCCTGTGGCTGTCCGGCCGCTACGCCCTGGCGCCGCGCGAGGAGTTCTTCAAGCCCGGCGAGTCTGAAGAGCAGGTGCAGCGCAACAACGAGCTCGCGTTCAGCGAGTCCCAGACCTCCGCGGAGGTCGCCGCACTGCATTACCTCGGCTATCCGGGCAAGGTGATCGCGAACCAGGTCACCAAGGGCAGCCCCGCGGAGAACGTCATCCCGCTCGGCGCCCGCCTCATCTCGGTCAACGGCAAGCAGGTGCAGAGCGCCGCCGACGTGAGCACGGCCCTGGAGAACACCAAGCCGGGTGACCGCATCGAGGTGGCCTTCGAGAAGGACGGCACCTCGAACTCGACCCAGCTCACCCTCGGCACGCGCGAGGACGGGCGCCCCGCCGGCTTCATCGGCATCTCGCCGGTCGACCGCGCCGACGTGCCGTTCAAGATCAAGATCAGCCTGTCCGACGTCGGCGGCCCGTCGGCCGGTCTGATCTTCGCGCTGGCCATCGTCGACAAGCTGACGCCGGGCGAGCTCAACGGCGGCAAGTCCATCGCGGGCACCGGCGAGATCAACGGCGACGGCACGGTGAAGCCCATCGGCGGCATCGCCTTCAAGATGGTCGCCGCGAAGGAAGCCGGTGCGACGGCGTTCCTCGTGCCCGCCGCCAACTGCACGGACGCGAAGCAGCAGGCTCCCGACGGCCTCAAGCTGATCAAGGTCGAGAACCTCAAGGACGCGGTGTCGTCGCTGGAGGCGCTCAACGCGGGCAAGGACACGCCCGGCTGCTGAGGCTGTCCGCTTCCGGCGAACAACACGAGATCACAACCCCGGCGCAAGCAGGCGCCGGGGTTGTGTCAGCCTGGGGGTGTGACGACTAGGGTCGCAGCGTGGCGAGCAGGGCGTCGGTGAGGTTGGGCGCCAGCTCGGGGTGCTCGACGAACTCCTCTGGCACCTCGACCGTTCCGCGCAGCCGCAGCACGCAGGAGACGGAGCCGTCGCGCAGAACCGCCGCGACCAGGCGGGCCTCGCGCCGCGCCGGGTGCTCCGCGGCGAACCTGCGGGCAGCCTCGTCGTCCAGCTCGCCCGTGGCTGAGCTCGGTTTCCGCCTCGGGAGGCAGCACCACGATCTCCTGGGCCAGGGCGCAGCCGGTCACCGCGGGAGGCCACTCGATGCCTGCCAGCGCGTCGCCCAGGTCGCCTGCCAGGGGATCCTGGGCGATCGGGGTCAGCGGACTCGACTCCGGGTCGAGCTGGTCCCGCAGCTCTGGTTGCTGGGTGATCAGGTCGGAGGTGGCCACGAGGGCGAAGAGTTGCGGTGGCTGCTCCCAGCCGCCTGCCGCTACGAACTCCTCAACCTCGCGGGCGACCGTCGGGAGGATGACCGCTGGCGTTTCACTCGCTGACACGCGTGTCATCGTAAGACTGCGGGCTTCACGGGAACCCAGGGCGTCGTCCGTAGAGTTGGACTAAACGTACGTAACGAAATACCGCGATCCAGGAGCGTGCCTCGTGGCCACACGGCCTCCAGTCGGACTGCCGAAACTGTCCCGACGCAGCCGAATCCTGCTCATCGTCGGTGTTGTGCTCCTGTTCGGTCTCATCACGGGATCGCGGCTGCTCGACACCTACGTGAACTGGCTGTGGTTCGGCGAGGTGAATTTCCGCAACGTCTACAGCACAGTTCTCCTCACCCGCCTGGCGCTGTTCGTGGCCGTCGGGGCCGTGGTCGGGGGCATCGTCGCGCTCAACCTGTACCTCGCGTACCGGTCGCGGCCCGTGTTCGTGCCGGTGTCCGGGCCGGACGACCCGGTGGCGCGCTACCGCACCGTCGTGATTCGGCGGATGCGGTTGTTCGCGATCGGCATCCCCGTGTTCGTCGGGTTGATCGCGGGTGCGTCGGCGCAGGCCGACTGGCAGCAGATCCAGCTCTTCCTCAACGCCCAGCCGTTCGGTGTGACCGACCCTCAGTTCGGGCACGACATCGGCTTCTACGCGTTCAAGCTGCCGTTCTACGAGTGGCTGCTGTCGTGGTTGTTCATCACGACAGCGGTGTCGTTCATCGGCGCGGTGATCGCGCACTACCTGTTCGGCGGCATCCGGCTGGCCGGTCGCGGTGGCCAGCTCTCCGGCCCGGCTCGCCTGCACCTGGCGCTGGTCGCCGGCACGTTCGTGCTGCTGAAGGCCGTCGCGTACTTCTTCGACCGGTACTCGCTGCTGCTGCACGAGAACGAGAAGTTCGTCGGCGCGAGCTACACCGACCTCAACGCGGTGCTGCCGGCCAAGCTGATCCTGCTGTGCATCGCGGTGTTCTGCGCGGTCGCGTTCTTCGCGGGCGCGTTCATGCGCAACGTGCAGCTGCCCGCCATCGCGACCGTCCTGCTGGTGCTGTCGAGCGTGCTCGTCGGCGCAGCGTGGCCCGCGGTGCTGGAGCAGTTCTCGGTCAAGCCGAACGCCATCCAGAAGGAAGCCGAGTCGATCACCCGCAACATCGCGGCGACACGGCAGTCGTTCGGGCTGACGGAGGACAAGGTCGAGACGAAGCCCTACGAGGGCAAGCAGACCGTCAGCAACGACCAGATCAAGACCAACGACCAGGCGACGCTGGGCAACATCCGCCTGCTCGACCCGGCCGTGCTGTCGCGGACCTTCACGCAGTTCACGCAGCTGCGGCCGTTCTACGGGTTCCCGAACAAGCTCGACGTCGACCGGTACACAGTGGACGGAAAGCTGCGCGACTACATCGTCGCGGTCCGCGAGCTCAAGCTCGACAGCCTGCCGCAGGGCCAGCGCGACTGGATCAACCAGCACCTCATCTACACGCACGGCAACGGCTTCGTCTACGCCGAGGCGAACAAGGTCAACGCCGTGGCCGACCAGACGAACGGTGGCTACCCGGACTTCAAGGCCGGTGAGGTCAAGGCGAACGGCGACGTCGGCAACGAGCAGAACGGCATCAAGGTCGAGCAGCCGCGCACGTACTACGGCGAGCTGTTCGGCGCGAACGACTACTCGATCGTGGGCGGCCGTCCGCAGGGCTCGGCGGCGGAGTACGACACGGACTCCAAGTCCTACACCTACACCGGTTCCGGTGGTGTCCCGATCGGTGGCCTGCTCGACAAGCTCGCGTTCGCGGCCTACTACGGCGAGCGGAACATCCTCTTCAACCAGTCGATCGCGGACGACTCGAAGATCCTGTTCAAGCGCACGCCGCGCGACCGCGTGCAGGCCGTCGCGCCGTGGCTGACCGTCGACAGCGACCCGTACCCGGCCGTCGTCAACGGCCGCATCACGTGGATCGTCGACGGCTACACCACGCTCGACAACTACCCGTACGCGCAGCGCACGCAGCTGGGTGACGCGACGAACGACTCGCTCACCGCGGACGGCGTGGTGATCTCGCAGGTCAACAAGCCCGTCAACTACATCCGCAACTCGGTCAAGGCCACTGTGGACGCGTACGACGGCAAGGTGAACCTGTACGCGATCGACGAGAAGGACCCGGTCCTCAAGGCGTGGATGGGCGTCTTCCCCGGCACGGTGAAGCCGGGCAGCGACATCGCCCCCGAGCTGCGCCAGCACTTCCGCTACCCCGAGGACCTGTTCAAGGTGCAGCGGCAGATCCTGTCGAAGTACCACGTGTCGTCGCCGTCGGACTTCTACTCCGGTGTGTCCTACTGGTCGCCGGCGCAGGACCCGACGATCGACAACGTGACGACGGCCGACGCCCAGCGCGACGCGGCGAGCAAGCGCAGGGACGCCCAGCCGCCGTTCTACGTCCTCGCCGGTGATCCGAGCGATCCGAGCAAGGTCCGCTTCCAGCTGACCAGCCCGCTCGTGCGTGAGAACCGGGAGTTCATGGCGGCCTACGTCTCCGTGGGATCCGACCCGGACAACTACGGCAAGATCAGCGTGCTCCAGCTCAACACCGACGCCAAGGGCCCGCAACAGATCCAGACGCAGTTCCTCACGTCGGACAACGTCAGTCGCGAGCTCAACCTGCTGGCACAGCAGAAGACGACGGTCGTCTACGGCAACCTGCTCACCCTCCCGGTGGGCGGAGCGCTGCTCTACGTGGAACCCGTCTACATCGAGCGAGCGTCCAACAACACGTCGTACCCGCAGCTGTCCAAGGTGCTCGTCTGGTACGGCGACAGGGTCGGCTACGCGTCCACGTTGAACGAGGCGCTGGACCAGGTGCTGAGCGGTGCCGGTGCGGTCGTGCCGCCGCCGAGCGACAACAGCGGCAACGGCCAGACCTCCACGCCGCCGTCGACGCCGCCGAGCAACGGGGTGTTGAGCCCTGACCTGCAGAAGGCGATCAACGACATCGACGCGGCGCTGGCCGACATCAAGAAGGCTCAGCAGAACAGCAACTTCACCGAGCTCGGCCAGGCGTACGCACGCCTGGACGACGCGTCGAAGAGGTTCAAGCAGTACAACACCGGGGCCGCTGCACCGCCGGCGACAGGCCAGTCGTCGGTTGTGCCGAGCCCCACTCCATCGGGCTGACCACCCGATTTGCATTTAGTGCTCCGCCCCGCGTAAGGTTCTATTCATACCGACGCGGGGTGGAGCAGCTCGGTAGCTCGCTGGGCTCATAACCCAGAGGTCGCAGGTTCAAATCCTGTCCCCGCTACAAAGCCGGGAGAGCCCTGTCTGCAGATTGCGCAGACAGGGCTTTTTCGCATTATTTTGGGGGCGGAGCCCCCAAGCCCCGCCCTGGGGGCAAGCCCCCAGACCCCCAGGGCGCGTGGCGCTTTGCGCCTACGCGGCCTGATTCGCTGGTCAGGTTTCCGAGATCAGGTTTCCGGCATCAGGTTTTCCTCGATCAGGTTGTGAAGTGGCTCTGACCTGCGGGAACTGGGTTAGTGGGGGGTGGTGAAAAAGCGGTTTCCGGGGGGTGTAGAGTTCTCCTTACAACAGCAAGACAGCAAGACAAGCTAGAAGCGGCGCGGGGTGGAGCAGCTCGGTAGCTCGCTGGGCTCATAACCCAGAGGTCGCAGGTTCAAATCCTGTCCCCGCTACTAGACAGAAAGGCCGGAGCCAACAGGCTCCGGCCTTCTGCTTTATTCCCGATCAGTGCGATCGGCAGAGTGTTTCAGGTCATGTTCTCCGCCCAGTACTGGGCGCACAGCATGCTCGAGCAGATCCGGCCCTCGCCGTTGACCGTGCGGTGCTTGCGGATCTGTTTGCCGCACACCATGCACTCGTCCTTGCCCGCCTGCTCCGGGATGCCCCCGGTCATCCACGCCACCGTGTGCGCCGCCACCTTCTTGTGGTCCAGCCACTTGATGTTCATCGTCCCTGACCTCCGTGATCTCGCTCCGCCTGCCTGGCAATGATCATTTTCCCGGTCCTGCGGGCGGAAGAAAGAGGTCCGCGCGGACATCACCAGGTCGTGCGACGAAGGCTCACGTCCGTCCATTCGGGTGGCTTCGGCCGGTGAGAGTCGTACCGCCGATCGAGTGAGGCCGGGTGACTTTCGTTTCTGCGAAAGGCTTTTTCCATCCGGGATGGACACGGACGGTCAAGCGGCCAAACGCGTGAGGCGCGAAAACTGCCGCTTACTCAGCGAGACTTTTCGTTGCTCCGCATGGCCCATCAGACTAGCCCGGTGATCAGCCACTGTGGACAGAACGGCTGACCATTGTGGACAGCTTCCCCCAGACGTGGGAACGTTGTCGTTGTGTCAGACCTGAATGCGACCGCAGCCGCCCTGCTCGGGCTGCTGCACGACGGACCCAAGACCGGTGGCCAGTTGGTGGCGGAGGCAGGAGATCGCTTCGGCGCGTTCTTCAGCGTGACCCGCAGCCAGGTGTACCGCGAGCTGCCCGCGCTGGCTGACCAAGGCCTGCTGCGCCTCGGCAAGCAAGGACCGCGGTCGAGCCAGCAGTACGTGCTCACCGCGGCGGGCAAGAAGGCCTTCAAGAACTGGCTGCTGTCCGAACCCGGCCCGGACCACCTGCGCAGCCCGCTCATCCTGCGCCTGGTGCACGCCGGCTCGCTGACGGCGAAGCAGCGCGAGGGCCTCATCACCACTGCGCGCGCGTCGTACGGTGCTGAGCAGGAGAGCGCCAAGCTGGCCGCGAAGACCGCTGAGGACCCCTACGCGAAGGCGGTGGCCGAGTTCGGCCTCGCTCACGCGAAGGCCGTCCTCAAGCTGCTGGACGCCATCCCGACGGCCTAGCACGGTGGCCACGGGCTGACGCCGGTCGCTTTCGGTGCCCAGTGGGACGCCTCACGGCACCGACCCCGCGCCCCCATATGCCCGATGTGAGGGCGCGGGCCGGTACCGTGATGCGCCCGCCTGGCCATCGAAAGCGCGCGACGCCAGCCCGTGGCCACCGCGCGGGGAACGCCAGCTGAGCACCGGTCGCGAACAGTGACCGGTGCTGGCGTAATCTTTTGTCGTGAATCCGGACGTCGAAGCAGACATCAAGGACCTCTCCGCCACGCTGTCCAGCATCGAGGCGGTGATGGACCTCGATGCGTTGCGTGCGCAGGTCGCGGACCTGAACGAGCAGGCGGCCAGCCCTGACCTCTGGGACGACCAGGAGAAGGCTCAGAAGGTCACCAGCCAGCTCTCCCACAAGCAGGGCGAGCTGCGCCGCATCACGGGCCTGCGTGACCGTCTCGACGACCTCTCGGTGATGTACGAGCTCGCCGAGGAGGAAGGCGACGCGGACAGCGTGTCCGATGCCGACACCGAGCGCGCCAAGCTCCGCGAGGAGATCGCGAGCCTCGAGGTCCGCACGCTGCTGTCCGGCGAGTACGACGAGCGCAACGCACTGATCACCATCCGCGCGGAGGCCGGCGGCGTCGACGCCGCGGACTTCGCCGAGATGCTGCTGCGCATGTACTCGCGCTGGGCAGAGCGCCACGGGTACAGCGTCGAGGTGTTCGACACCTCCTACGCGGAAGAGGCCGGCATCAAGTCCGCCACGTTCCGCGTCAGCGCCCCGTACGCCTACGGCACGCTGAGCGTCGAGCAGGGCACGCACCGCCTCGTGCGCATCTCACCGTTCGACAACCAGGGCCGCCGCCAGACGTCGTTCGCCGGCGTCGAGGTCGTGCCCGTCGTCGAGCAGACCGACCACGTCGAGATCGACGAGAAGGACCTGCGCGTCGACGTCTACCGCTCGTCCGGCCCCGGTGGCCAGGGCGTCAACACGACCGACTCGGCGGTGCGCCTCACGCACATCCCGACCGGCATCGTGGTGTCCTGCCAGAACGAGCGCTCGCAGCTGCAGAACAAGGCCACGGCCATGAACGTCCTGCAGGCGAAGCTGCTCGAGCGCCGCCGTCAGGAGGAGCAGGCGAAGATGGACGCGCTCAAGGACTCCGGCTCCAGCTGGGGCAACCAGATGCGCTCCTACGTGCTGCACCCGTACCAGATGGTCAAGGACCTGCGGAACAACCACGAGGTCGGCAACCCGTCGGCGGTGCTGGACGGGGAGATCGACGACTTCCTCGAGGCCGGCATCCGGTGGCGCAAGCAGTCCCAGGCGTAGGGGAGTTCCGGGGCCTCGTCTTCGAGTTCGCCCGTCGTACGGGTGGCGAGGTGACCGAGTTCCGGCTCGCCCGCTACGGCACCCCGAACTTTCATCAAGGCGTGCTCACCTACCGCGATCGGACGGTCGCGGTGGTGGGCACGCGCTACTACGGACGGATGACCCTCGCTGAACCGAGGGTCATCGAGCTTCCGAACGGTGCCGGCAGTGTCAGCTGTCTACCGCTCACGTTCCTCGACGATCCCGATCTGGTGCCCGTTCTCACGGATCTGGCTGCTCAGACGAGGTACAGGATCTACTCCAAGGCCGAGCTCGACGGCCCGTTCGATGCTGCTGCCTGGCCGGACATGTCCGCCAACGACATCCGGTACTGGCGCCCGGACACGCTCGGCGCCGCGCTCTTCAACTGGTGGGACTGACCCTTTCCGGGGTCGGAAGTTAACCGGAACGGGGGCTTTACCCCGGCCATGGGTAGACTCGCGCCTCGTGATTCGTCTCGAACACGTTTCCAAGGTCTACAAGACCTCCACGCGTCCCGCGCTCGACGACGTGTCCGTTGAGATGGAGAAGGGCGAGTTCGTCTTCCTCATCGGGCCTTCCGGGTCCGGCAAGTCGACGTTCCTGCGCCTGCTGCTGCGCGAAGAGGTGCCGACCAGGGGACGCGTCTACGTCTCGAACTTCGACGTCGCCAAGATGTCGCGGCGCAGGGTCCCCCGCCTGCGCCAGTCCATCGGCTGCGTGTTCCAGGACTTCCGTCTTCTGCCGACGAAGACGGTCGCCGAGAACGTGGCCTTCGCGCTGGAGGTCATCGGCAAGCCTCGCAACACCATCGTCAAGGTGGTGCCGGAGGTGCTGCAGCTGGTGGGTCTCGACGGCAAGGAAGACCGGTTCCCGACCGAGCTCTCCGGTGGTGAGCAGCAGCGCGTCGCGATCGCCCGTGCGTTCGTGAACCGTCCGCTGGTGCTGATCGCCGACGAGCCGACCGGAAACCTGGACCCCGACACGAGCCAGGACATCATGTTGCTGCTGGAGCGGATCAACCGCACCGGCACGACGGTCATCATGGCAACCCACGACCACGGCATCGTCGACTCGATGCGCCGCCGCGTCGTGGAGCTGTCGTACGGCAAGGTCGTCCGTGATGACGCGCGCGGCGTTTACGGCGTTGGCCGCTAAGCGCTCCTAACCCCCGACCCCCAAGGAACCCCGCCCCCGATGCGTACCAGCTTCGTGTTCAGCGAGGTCGTCACCGGACTTCGCCGGAACGTCACGATGACGATCGCGATGATCCTCACGACCGCCATCTCGCTCGGGCTGCTCGGCGGTGGCCTGCTCGTCGTCCGCATGGTCGACAAGATGCAGGCCAACTACGCGGGCAAGCTCGAGGTCTCCGTGCTGCTGACCAACGACGTCAGCGCCAACGACAAGGACTGCACCCAGCAGCCCTGTGCGGGCCTGCGTTCCCAGCTCGAGCAGACCTCCGGCGTCGAGACGGTGGTGTTCCAGAACCGCGACGAGGGCTTCGAGCGCTTCAAGCGGATCTTCGAGGCGCAGCCCGAGCTGCTCAAGCTCGCGCGTCCCGAGGCGATCCCGGCGACGTTCCGCGTCAAGCTGGAAGACCCGGACCGCACCGACGTCATCAGGCAGGCCTTCGAGGGCAAGCCGGGTGTGAAGGCCGTCGACGACCAGGGCAAGTTCCTCGAGCGGTTCTTCGAGGGCCTCAACGGTCTGCGCGACGTCGCCCTCATCCTCGCGCTCATCCAGGCGTTCGCCGCGTTGCTGCTGATCTCGAACACCATCCAGGTGTCGGCGTTCACGCGCCGCGTCGAGGTCGGCATCATGCGCCTGGTCGGCGCGACCCGGTGGTACACGCAGCTGCCGTTCCTCATCGAGGCGGTCGTCGCGGGCATCATCGGCTCGGTCACCGCGGTCGCCGGCCTGGTGCTGTTCAAGGCGTTCTTCCTCGACCGGATCACCAGAAACCTCACGGAGTCGGGCATCATCCCGCCGATCGGTTATCTGGACATCCTGATCGTGTCGCCGTGGCTGTTCCTCGTCGCGATCGTCATCTCGGCCACCACCGGCTACGTGACACTGCGTCTCTACGTGCGGCTTTAACGGTTGGCGTGACCACGTAAAGTTGTCGCCATGGTCAAGGAACGCGGGCAGAAGGTCATCGCGTCGAACCGCAAGGCTCGGCACGACTGGGCCATTCTGGACACCTACGAGGCGGGCATTCAGCTCGTCGGCACCGAGGTGAAGAGCCTGCGCATGGGACGGGCGTCCCTCGTGGACGCCTTCGCCCAGGTCGACGACGGCGAGATCTGGTTGCACGCGCTGCACATTCCGGAGTACGTCGCGGGGACGTGGACGAACCACGAGGTCCGGCGCAAGCGCAAGCTCTTGCTGCACAAGTCGGAGATCGAACGGCTGATCGGCAAGACCAAGGAGTCCGGTCTGTCGCTCGTCCCGCTGCAGATGTACTTCAAGGACGGCTACGTCAAGGTCGAGATCGCCCTCGCGAAGGGCAAGAAGGCCTACGACAAGCGCCAGGACATCGCGAAGCGCGACGCCAACCGCGAGATCGCCAAGGCGCACGGACGGGCGTTGAAGGGTCGTTACTGATGGCGCTGGTGGACGTCCACGTCCACTTCATGCCACAGAACGTGCTGGACAAGGTATGGGCCTACTTCGACCGCGTCCGCGAAGCCGGTGTCGACTGGTTCATCCAGTACCGCACAGACGAGAACGCCCGGCTCACCGCACTGCGGGAGCTGGGCGTTGTCGCGTTCGCACCGCTGGTCTACCCGCACAAGCCGGGCATGGCGCAGTGGCTGAACGACTGGGCCGCAGACTTCGCTCTGCGGGTGCCGGAGGCGGTGCCGACGGGCACGTTCTACGCGGAACCAGGCGCTGAGGCGCACGTGCGCAAGGCGCTGGAGGCAGGTGCGCGGTGCTTCAAGTCGCACGTCCAGGTCGGTGGCTACGACCCGCGTGACGACCTGCTGGACGGCGTCTGGGGCCAGCTGGCCGAAGCCGGTGTGCCGGTGGTCGTGCACTGCGGCGACGGGCCGATGCCGGGCGAGTTCACCGGGCTCGGCGTCTTCGAAGAGGTGCTGAAGAAGCATCGGCGGCTGACCGCGGTCATCGCGCACGCCGGGATGCCGGACTACTCCGGCGCGCTCGATCTGGTGGAGCGCTACGAGAACGTGCACGTCGACACCACGATGGTGGGCGTTCCGTTCAGCGAGCAGATGGTGCCGCTGCCGAAGGACTGGCGTTCGCGGATCGCCGGGATGCCCGACCGGATCGTGCTGGGCAGCGACTTCCCGAACATCCCGTACCCGTACGAGGTGCAGCTCGACGCCATCAGGTCGTGGGGCCTGGACGCCGCCGCCGAGCAGGCGATCCTGCACGACAACGGCGCCCGCCTGCTTCAGCTGTCCAGGTAGGCCAGGACAGCGCGCACGCGACGATGCTCGGAGTTCGACGGCTCCAGCCCGAGCTTGGCGAAGATGTTGCCGACGTGCTTCTCCACGGCGCCGTCGGACACCACGAGAGTCGCGGCGATGGCCGTGTTGGACAGTCCCTGCGCCATCAGCCCGAGCACCTCGCGTTCGCGGGGCGTCAACGAGTCGACGGGGCTCTTCTTGCTGCGCACCATGAGCTGCGTGATCACCTCGTGGTCGATGCTCGTGCCGCCGTCGGCGACCCGCCGCACCGCGTCGACGAACTCCTTCACGTCCGCGACCCGCTCCTTGAGCAGGTAACCGACTCCGCTCGCACCGCCCGCGAGGAGTTCCACGGCGTAGCGCTCCTCCACGTACTGCGACAGCACCAGCACCGGCAGCCCCGGATAGTGGCGGCGGGCCTCGATCGCGGCCCGCAGTCCCTCGTCCGTGAACGTCGGGGGCATCCGCACGTCCACCACGCACAGGTCCGGCCTGTGCTCGGTCACGGCGTCCAGCAGATCATCGCCGTTCTCCACGGCCGCAACGGTTTCGATGCCCTCATCGGCGAGCAACCGCTGCACGCCCTCCCTCAGCAACACCGAGTCCTCGGCGATCACCACGCGCACGGCAACTCCGCTCGAATCACGGTCGGCCCACCAACGGGGCTGACGACGACAACCACACCGTCGATCGTGGCAGCCCGGTCGGCCAGGCCGGCGAGCCCGCCGCCCGGCTTCAGCTCGGCGCCGCCCTGACCGTTGTCGGTGACCTCCACCAGCACCCCTGTGTCCACCCGGTTGACCTTCACGGTCGCCCTGGTGCCGTTGGAGTGCTTGGTGATGTTCGTGAGCGCCTCGCCGACGGTGAAGTACGCGGCGCTCTCCACCGCTGTCGGCGGCCGCGGATCCACGTCGACCTGCAGGTCGACCTCGATCGGCACGCGCGCGGCCAGCGCGGACAGTGCCGCGTCGAGTCCGCGGTCGCCCAGCACGGACGGGTAGATGCCCCGCCGCCAGGTCCCGCAGCTCCTTGATGGCGAGCTTCGCGTCCGCGTGCGCCTCCGCGATGAGCTCGGCCGCACCCTCGGGATCCGAGTCCATCTTGGACTTCGCCCTGCCCAAGCCCATCGCCACCGCCACGAGCCGCTGCTGCGCGCCGTCGTGCAGGTCGCGCTCGATGCGCCGACGCTCAGCCTCGGCCGCCTCAACCCCGCGGGCCCGGCTGGACTGCAGCCGCTCCGCCTCGATGGCCAGCTGGTCGGCCCGCGTCGGACCGAGCATGGCGCGGGCGAGCTTGCCGTGCAGCGCGCCCAGCCACCGCGTGCCCCACACCGCGAACGGGATCAGCGCCAGCCCGATCGCCGCGACCGGCAGCGCCGAGTAGAACGAGTCGATCGTCCAGAACTCGCCCACGATCACCGCGAACGGCGCGTAGCCGATCCAGAACGGCACAGCCATGAGCGAGACCACGACCGACCACATCGCGATGAACGAGGCGAACTCCAGCGCACCCACCGGCACGAGCAGCGCCAGGTAGCCGAAGTCACGCCACGTCGCGGGGTCGGTGAACTGGTGCTTCCACCGCTGCAGCGGTGTGCCTTCGATCTTCGGGCGATACGGCCTGGGGATGTCCGTCCGCAACGCCGCCCGTACCCACACCCGCTCCAGCGAGGCCCCCGCGCGCCCGACGTTCATCGCGAGCCAGAGGATCGGGACACCCACCCACAGGACGGACGTCGCGAACCCGACAACGGTCAGCACGAGCGTGAGGGTGAACCAGAAGATGCCGGTCACCAGGTTGGTCAGCAGGTAGAACCCGGCTGCGAGCGCGTTCGGTTTCCTCATGTCGTCCATCGTGTCGTTCCCGCTGGTCAGAGACCATCTGGCTAGCTATGCGGTCCGGGGTGGGGACAGCCCTACCTGGCCTCGGGAAGAACTCGTTGGCCCCCGTCGTTATGCTATGCGTACCACTACAAGGGGGTGAACGGTTTCGACTGTGGACGTTGATTCAGGGGAAGCGTGCCGGTGCAGGCGAGAGACCACCGCAAGCGTCATCGCAAACCAATAAGCGCCGAGTCTAACGACAAGCGCGCGTTCGCTCTCGCCGCCTGAGGCGAGTAGCAACGCTGTCGGCCTAGGAGCGCCTTCGGCCTAGAGTCCGGCATCAGCTAGAGGGCTTACCGGCAGTCTCGGTCGCGGAGACTGTTCGGGACACTCACAGCGACTGGGCCCGTCACACCAGCTCGTCCGCGTGACTGGTGGGGTCAAGCAAAGGCATAGCGGACTGCGCACGGAGAAGCCCTGATGAGCCGCCATAGGACCCGGGTTCGATTCCCGGCACCTCCACTCGGCCGAAGGCTGCTTCGCGGCCTTCGGCCTCTCGCCTCGCTCGTTCCGGGTGTTTTCTGGGGGCCCAGCCCCCAGGCCCCGGCCGGGGGCTTCGCCCCCGGACCCCCAGGCCGCCTTGTTGCTTCGCAACTTGGCGGCCTTTCCTTCATTGCACGGTGATGTGGGGGGTCAGGGCGTTCAGGAAGTCCGTTGGGTTGAACATCGCGCCTGCTGAGGCGACTCCGGTGGTCGTGAAGTGGCCGGTTAGCAGGCGTTCTACGGCCTCTACGGCCAGGGGTGCGCTTACTGCGTAGATGTCTCGGCCTGTTGCGGTCAGGCGGCGTTCCTCGTTGGCTCGGCGCACTGTCACGTCCACCTCGAACGTTTCTGGCTCCTGGCGTTCGGCGGCTTCGTGTAGGCCGTTGGCTGCGGCGGTCGACATGTAGGAGGTCACGGACGGGATTTTTAGGTGGCTGGGGATCGTGATGATGTCCGCCATCGAGAACTCGCCGATGACCTGGCGTGGGCCGGCGGGGAACTTCCACTCCAGGGTGGGCGGGGTGTCGTTGTGGTGCTCTAGCCGGCCGTCGCGGAAGCGGATGCGCTGGCCGTTGCGGCGGTCGCGGGAGATTGCGCCGGCGGCGAGCGTGCCTGGGGTGGGCTGCCAGCCGCTGAGGCC
>NZ_VSRL01000215.1 GCF_012184385.1 Lentzea indica | reverse complement strand
CCGGCCTCCGCCACACCAGCCGAGACTTCACCCGACCACTCACACTCCTCGGAATCCACCCCTGACCAGCACCGACACGACTTTGCCGGAACCCTGGGGTTGTGGTCGAGGGCATGGCCGAGCAAGGTGTGCAACTCCGCGGTGTCGATGATGTGTGCCCGCGAGGGAAAGACTCGATGGAGCATGACGTTGTGGACTTCAAGTGATCAGTCCGAACTCGACCGCGATGACGAGCACGAGCCCGGCCACGCTGGGCTGGATGAAAGCCAGTCCGAGCGACCAGCACACGCGAAGTACGCGGCGGCGAGCATGACCACGTGCTGTCCGAACCATGATTGACGAGCCGGAGGGCCAGCCGTGCGCCGTCACCCATCATCCCCACGACGACATCCAGCTGTCGGGATCCACGGTCGTCCCCTCCACTATCCCTGCGTACCAATCCTGAGCAGGCGATTCAACGCATATTTGGCGGGTTCCCAACGCGCTGTGATGAAGCTGGTGCCAGCACGACCCACCCGAATCCATCCGGATTCCGGATCCATGAAATGCACCGAAAGGGAATCGTGATGGCATCAAGACTCATCCGCGCCGGAGCATTGCTGTCTGGCATCACAGTGATCGGGATGCTGGCTCTAGTGGCGAGCCCGGCGTCCGCCGAACCCGGTTCAGGTGCCACTGCGGGGTCGGTCGCCGCGACGGCGACAGGTTGGCAGGCATGGGGTCCCTGGGTACCAGCAGGGGGCGGCAAAAAGTGCCGAACCTACGTGGACGCCACTGTGGTCGGGAATCGGATTCTGTTCGGCGGGCAAACCGAGTGCACCGGCAACCAGATCATCCTCGGCGTCTGGCTCGCCACCCGGGGACCGGGGTCCGGCGTGAAGAAATCGGCATGCCGGGGGTTGACGACCCAGTGCTACGTCTCCAAATATGTGACCAACCCGCGTGGCCGGCAGCAGTGGAGTGCCTCCGCTGTCGGAACCAGCTCGAATCTCGAGGTACCCGCCGCTCGCATCACCTTCACCGCATAGTCAGGTAAAGCGGCTGGCAACCATCTCACCTCGATGACCCGCTCCCATCGCGCCCTCGCACTCAGCCCGTCTCACCAAGATGAGCTGGCTTGTGGGACGTCAAGTGGCGTCGACTCAGCTTCCCCATGCGGGGCTGGTGTTGGGAGGGTAGGGAGAGCTGGAGGCGCCGTTCACCCAGCCATTCACGTCCTGCCCGTCCCATTCCAGCAGTGTCTCGGCGTTGCGGATGCACATGCCGTAGTCGAGGCTCCCGAAGAGGCGGCTGACGGTGATCTGCTGATTGAGCTGCTGGTATCCCTTGCCTGTTTTGTACTCCATCTGCACCGTGGTTCGGAGCAGCCCGAGGCGCAGATCCCCATTCACCACGGTCAGGACCCCCTGCTGCACATTGCTGTCCTTCTCCTGCTGCCCGTTGTTCTGGACCGCCAGCTGGCCGATCTTCTTGATGGAGTTGATGACGCCGGTGAGCGTGTCCGCCGTCACCAGCCCTCCGACCAGCTCGGTCACCGCCGAGATGGCCGGCGACAGGGAGAGGGACGAGATGGACACACTGCGGCTGTCGCCAGTGATGCTGGTGAGGAACGGCATCGTTTCGAACTGAAGTTCGAAGATGATCCACCGAATGAGATCGAACACCGTGGATGACTGATCGAAGCCGGCGGAGTCCTCGGTCTTGCGCAAGATGGTGGCGGCCACGGACTGCCATGAGCCGAAGGACGCCAGCGGCCCCAGGCTGGGCAGCCCACTGTCATCCCCGCCACAGGCATTGCCAACCCCTGTCTCCTGGTTGCTGTCATCGTCGAGCTCGCGGCCGTCAGGGCCCAGCAGTTCGAGCTTCGCCAGCACCTCGGGTGGGGGCGCCTGCCTGCCCTCCGCCCAGATGGCAATCTCCAACGCTTCCCGCCGCAACTGCTCTTGAATCAGAGTGCTCACGGTCGTCCTCCGGCAGTCAGGATGGGCGCGCGGCGTCCTGCTCGCGCGACTCGCAGATCAACCGCTCGATGTCCTGCACCGTCTGTACCTGGGGGATGGCCTCGAAGCCCAGGTTGACTTGGAAGCCCAGTTCGACCGCGCCCAGCAGGCGGAGGAGCGTCATGGAGTCAACCCCTGGCAGCTCTCTCACCATGGTGGTGTTCTTGATCTCCTCGGGACACTCGGCGCCGCCGAGGTCCAACTTCTCGCGGATCAGGGAGTACAGCCGCTCTCGCTCGTGGCGGGTCAGACGGGTGTTCATGGCAGCTCCTCATTGAGGGTGTGTGGACGGTGTTCAGCTCGCCTGGTAGAGCGCTCCACCACGGAGAGCTCCCTCGAGATATTGCTGCCGTGTCTTGCTCCGCTTCACCTTGCCGCTGGAGGTCTTGGGCAGCTCCCCTGGCGCCAGCAGGAGGATCTCCGCCACGGGCAGGGACAGCTTCGTCTGGATGTGGCCGCGGACCTGCCGCGCCACCGCGGCGGCGTCCCCCCCGCGGAGCTCGGCGACAATCACCACCTCCTCGGTAGCCCGGCCTGGCCGGGTGAAGGCCACGACGTTGCCCTTGCGCAGGCCGGGCACCTCGGCCGCGGCCCACTCCACCGTCTGGGGGTCGTGATTGCGCCCATTGATGATCAGCAGGTCCTTCTTGCGGCTCGTCACGTAGAGGATGCCGTCCGCCAGGTATCCACAATCCCCCGTGCGCAGGCCGTGAGCCGTGAAGCTCCGCCGGGTCGCCTCCGCGTCACCGTGGTAGCCCGCAGCCACGCTCGGCCCCTGGAAGACCACCTCGCCGATGTGCCGCTCCGGGAGCGGATTCCCCTCGTCATCCACGATGAGGATTCGGTGACCCGCGATGGGGGGTCCGCAGGGCACGAACGCCACCTGCGACCCAGGGACCTCCGCCTCGGAGGCGGGCCGCGCGAGGCCGCTCGCGTGGTAGGGCTCCTTCTGGATGACGTCCAGGGCGAGCGGAACTCCGATCTCGCTGAACGAGATCGCGAGCGTCGCCTCCGCCATGCCATAACACGGCACCACTGCCCCCGGCCGCAGCCCCGCCGCCGCGAAGTGCGCCGCGAAGGAGCGCAGCGTCTCCGGGTGGTTGGGCTCGGCGCCGCAGCCCACGACCCTCAAGCAGGACAGGTCCAGCCGCTGGATCTCCTCAGCCGAGGTGTGCTTGACGGCCAACGCCAGGCCGAAGTTGGGCGCGAAGGTCACGGTCGCGCGGTGGCGGCTCACCGTTTCCAGCCAGAGCCTCGGTGAGAGCGCGAAGCGCAGCGTCGGGAGAAAGCTCACCGGGCAGCGCGCGATCAGCGGCGCCAGCACGAAACCGACCAGCCCCATGTCGTGGTACATGGGCAACCAGCTCACGCCCCGGTCTCGCCCGCGTTCGAGGCGAAGGGCGCTGATGATGGCCGCGCAGTTGGCGAGCACGCTGGCGTGCGTGACCCGCACTCCCTTGGGGGCCGCCGTGCTCCCCGAGGTGAACTGCAAGAACATCACGTCCTCCGGGAGGATCGCCTCGGGCTGCGGCGCACTCCTCACCAGTGGCTCGGCGAAGAACTCCTCCGAGACGACGGCCCGCAGGCCCTCGACCGCCTGCAGGAGCGGGTCCAGCAGGTCCGCCAGGCTCCGCGGCATCACGAGCACGCGGGCTCCCGCGGCGCGGAGGATGTGGGCGGCGTCCTCGCAGTACGCCTCGAACTTGCTGAAGCCCATGGGCGGGTACATGGGGGCAGGGATGACGCCCACCGAGACCGCGCCCAGGAAGGTGAGGACGAACTCCTGTTCCTCGGGGACGATGAGCGCGATGCGCTCTCCCTTGCGCAGGCCGCTCTGGAGCAGCTGGCGCCCCCGGCGCAGGGCCTCCCGCGACAGCTCCGACCAGTTCACGAAGTGCTCGCGCCCGTCCTCGTGGATGAAGGTGTAGCCACTGTCCGAGTGGCCGAGGTTCTCGGCAAGGACCTGGGTGAAGGTCGAGGCCGTCGCTCCCCCGGGAGGCAGCGCTTCTTTGGAGAACACGGGACCTGCCTGGGGTGAAGGGCTCCCAGGGCGGCAGCCCCCCGCGTGGACAGGCTGTCCACGCGGGGGGCTCACACCGGGAGTCCGGTGGATTGCAGAAAGGCCTTGAACCGACTTACTGGTTCCAGGCGGGGCTCTGGTTGGGCGGCAGCGTGGCGCTGTCCGTCCCGCCCGCCCACTGATCCACGTCCTGGCCATCCCACGCGAGCAGCGTGCTGGCGTTGCGAATGCACTTGTCGAAGTCGAGCACGCCGTAGCCGCGGTAGACGTAGAGGCTCTGCTGCAGCTGCTCGTACCCCTTGCCCGACTTGTACTCCATCGCCACCTCGGTCCGGACGGCTCCGAGGTAGAGCTGGCTGGCATGGCGCGACAGGACCCCGACCTGCTGGTTGCTGTTCTTCTCCGTCTGCCCTTCGTTCTCGAGCGCCAGCGTGCCCATCTTCTTGATGCTCGTCACGATGCCGTCGAAGTTCTCCGGCGTCATGATGTTCTGGATCAGGTCCGACACCGCATCGACGGCGTTCTTCAGGGAGAGCGAGGAGATGGACGCCTGGCGGTTGTCATACGTGTACGTCAGGAAGAACGGAATCGTGGAGAACTTCTGGAGGAAGTTGTTCCAAGCGACCGGGTCGAAGTTCGAGCTCCCCGGGTTGAAGTTGCTGAGGGTCTCGGCCTTGTGCACGATGGTGCTGGCGACGGACTCCCACGTGCCGAAGCTCGACAGAGGCCCCAGGTCGGGCAGCGAGCTGCCGTCTCCCACCGCGTTGTTGCCCACCGCCTGGTCCTTGCTCCCCGTGTCGAGCGGGAGCTTGGACATCGTGGCGGCGTCCGGCTCGGGGGAAGGCATCTCCCACAGCGCGATCTCCACGGCCTCTCGGCGCAGCTGGGACTCACTGATCTTGGTCATGACTGTCATGACTGCTCCTTGTCTACGGGTGAGGTGCTCCACAGCGAGATGAGACGACGTTTGAAGAGGGGGCTCAGCTGTTCCAGGCAGGACTGCCATTGGGCGACACGGCGTAGCTGTCCGTGCTACTGACCCAGGCATTTACGTTCTGGGGATCCCACGCGAGCAGCGTGCTGGCGTTGCGAATGCCGGCCTCGGTCGACGTGGCGCGGCGGGAACTGAGGCGCACGGTACGCATTCACAGTGCACAGAGCGCGTAGGCCGTGAGAACTCAGGCGCAGCACGTTCATCCGACTGGGGCAGCGAACCACCCCTGTGCGTAACAGGAGAACAGGCTGTGAGCGAGTCGGCGTCGCCGCCTGCCGGTCCACGCGTGCGGCGGACAAAACGGCCAGCCCTGTGCTCGGTTGTTGGCGGCTCCGACGAGTTGAACGCGGCCGCTGCGGCGCGGATCTCATCGCGCTCGCCGCCCACGGGCAGCTCCACGTCGCCGTTATGCGGACGCTGCCGCGCTCGCGGACATCACCACCGCGCGTGATGAGAAAGTCGATCACAGAGTTGCTGGACGTGAGCGGAGTCAGCGACAGAAGCGCGTGCAGATGACTGTCGTCTGGTTGCGCTCCGCTCACGCGATGGTATCGAGAAGATTCACTCACGTGCAGGTCGTTGAGGATGCGCCAGGTGAACCGTACTACCAGGTACTCGCCGAAGGTGGCGTGCAGGAACTCGTAGGTACGCAGCGTCTCCTCTTCGCGGATCGCTTTGGCGCACTGCACGAAGAAGAATCGGCCGACGATCCGGTCTGCGTCGCTCAGCGGCTTGCGCATCCCGTACGGCTTCGGCTGAGTCGCGCCGAGAAGGGCCTGGAGATCGTCGTCGAGGTCACTCGCGGTGATCCATTGCGCACCCCGGCGGAACATCGCGAACGCGACCACGGACAAACGCTCGAGTTCCAGCTCGACGTGGCGGTCGGGCGTTCGGGTGTCCTCGGAGGTGGGCACAGCGCCTTTGTTGATCTCTCGGCTGGCGAACCTGTAGAGAAGCTTCTCGTACAGGCCCGCGCGTCCGAGACTGTCCTGGTGGCGTTGCAGGGCGTTGTCCGCCGCGTCGTAGAGCGCGAGCATCAGCAGGAGCAATGGCTGCACAGCCAGATCGTGATGTGCCATCACGGTTTCCGCGGCCAGCGGCGCGATGCCCTGTTGCTTGAAGTAGCCAACGTTGGAGGCGTTCCACACCTTCAGCCACGCGGAGATGTTGTCCTCGGTGAAGGGAACCAGGCGCACCACATCGGTGCCCGCGGGGATGCGCATGCCGCTGGAGACGCTGATGCGGCTCGTGACGAGCACCGCGACAGGCCGTTGCATGCCGTGGAACCTGTTGCCCGGCTTGAGAGGGCGGCCGGTGACCGTGGCGGTGTCCGCGTCAGTGTGGTTCAGGGCCGCGAGCAGTCCGAGGTCGCCTGCGGCCGCCGGGCCGCTGCTCGTCGCCGGGCCGAACCTGTTACACACCGAGGACGAGGTGCGCAAGGTCGCCGAGGTGTTCCCCTCCAGCACTGTCCTGTGTGGACCTTCCGCCACCGTCGCGGCGACGTTGGGCGCGCTCGACGGCAGGCGCGATGTGCACTTCGCCGCGCACGGTCACCACGAACCCGGCAACTTCCTGTTCTCCCGCCTCGACCTCGCCGACGGGCCGTTGATGGCCTACGACATCCACCAGCTGGACGCCGTCCCGGCACACGTGGTGCTGTCGTCCTGTGACATCGGCCGCAACGTCGTGCGCACCGGCAACGAGATGCTCGGGTTCACCGCCGCCCTGCTGTACAGCGGCACGTCGACGGTGATCGCCGGAGTCCGTCGCGTGCCGGACGACCTGTCGTTGCAGGTGATGTCGATGTACCACCAGATGCGCGCCCTCGACGTGCGCCCGGTGGCCGCACTCGCGGCGGCGACAGAGAACGGACCGCCGGTACCGCTCGTCTGCTTCGGTTGCGGATGACCTCCTGCGGACCGCCTACTCCAATTCTTTGATCTTTAGATCGACCGCTGTCCGCAGCCGGGCGACGGGCGACGGGCGAGTTGACTACCACTGTGGGCCACTATCGCTGGACTGCCGGGCGGGCATAGCGAACGCGCTGTCATGCCCATGAGCGGACACTGACGGCTCGTGGAGACTCGTGCAACTGGATGGCGGGGTAGGTCGGCAGCGGCGCTGGCGGTTCCACGATCCCGGCCCGGCAGATCTCGGCGGCCGTGAACGTCATCCCGAACGCCTCGACCTTGAGGTCGAAGACGTAGATGGCGGCACCGAGGGCCAGGATGACCGCTGGTCCGGGATCACGCATGTAGCACCCTGCGCCGCCGCGGCACCCGAGACCGTCGGTCGGCGATTCCTTGACGGACCCGCCCGGAGTGACCGCAGGTCAGTTCGGCAACCCCAGGTCACGCAACGAGATCTTACGCACTTGGGGCGAACGTTTCTCGGAGATCCTGAGCCACTCACATTCCTCGATCGGCCGGAACCCGGCGACGGCTCTAACGTCCTCGACCGGCCCGAGCACGCGGCTGTGCAGGCTGCCTGTGACGAACCCGATCAGGAACTCCACGGCCCCGCAGTCGAACTCCTCCACCACCGGGGCGTCGTCATAGCCCCAAATGCCGCCGCTGGAGACCGCGACCGTCCACTGTTCCGGATCAGGCGACCGGCACACCCAGAACAGCCCCTCACGATCCGCCCGCGCCCACGGGACCATGCCCTCCGGCACGTCCTCCGGGTGCTCCCGCCTCCAGTTCTCCGTCTCCTCCATCTCGACCTCGAACTGGTGCAGGTGGTCCGGCACCCCGTCCACCCGGTAGGGCGGTTGCACCATGACGCCAGACAGGACACCCGGCGCATCGAACGTACCCGGCGGGAACACCGCGTGAAGGTCGCGGTAGTCGGACGGCAGCTCGAAGCCCAGCTTCGCGTGGACCACGTCCCACGAAGTCTCCACATAGGACCGGCCAGTCCACCCCGTCACCTCGGCGAGTCGCCGCACTGCCTCATGCACCGCTACCGCCCCGTGTTGTTCGGCGCGCCAGGCAAGTCCTGGGAGGTCCGGTACGCCGGCGCACCCGGCTTCGGTGCGAGAAGCTTGCTCGGCAGCTTGCCGCGCACCAGGGCGATCAGGAACCCGACCGCCCCCACGTCGTACTCCTCCCAGTTGCCGTCCGCACCCCAGGCGACCACGGGCCACGAGTTCGGATTCCCCTCGTCGGCCAGCCAGAAGAGCGTGCCGCCCATCGGGTGGTCGAACTCGGCCCATGGAATCAGGCCGGGAAGCTCCGGAAAGGCCGCGTACGGTTTCTTCCGCCCGCTCTTCAGCGACAACATCACCTCCCGGAACAGTGCGAGCAGGTCGCCCTCATGCCCTCTGAGGGTCGGCGCGTTCATCGACACAGTTCCGGCGTACTCACCCATCGGCACGGTGTCCAGCAGCGCCTTGTAGTCGTCGGGCAGGGCCAGCCCGAGCAGGCGCTCCGTCACCTCCCAATCGGGTTGCCACTTCGGCAGGCCGGACCAGCCGACGACATCAGCCAGTACGTCAACAGCCGCTGAACGGGATGCCACTGGAGGCAGCTCCTAGCTTGTTCACATTGGGAATGTAAGCGCGACAGGTCCAGCCATTCTCGCCGACCGCGTTCACCACGATCCAGTCCGGCCTCGGGTTGTCGGCTGTGTAGACCGGCTTAGCGCTCATGAGCACCGGGTTGCCACTGTCCGCCTGGGCGGCGATTGCCGCCTCGACCTGCTTGTACATCCAGCCGTTGTTCGTCGGGTCCTGGTGACACGGCACGAAGTTGCGTAGATCGGTGTTCGACCCGTTCAGCTTGTGGCCGATCAGGTGGCAGCGGTTGATCTTCTTGCTCGTGTCCAGGCCGAGCAGGTTGAAGTTGAGCTTGACACGCGGGTCCTTGTTGGACGAGACGACGCAGGCCATGGCGCCGGTCGCTCGGCGGCCACGCGTGCCGTTCCAGATCACCTCCTCCCGCTCCTCGTAGTACTGCCAGTCTTGGCGGCAGCTGCCACCGCCGTTCTGGGTGCTCGTCGGTGGGAGTCGCGGGTCGTCCGCCTCTCCGGGCCCCGGCTCGGGGATGCGCTGGGTGACCGTCTGGCCGCCCACCACCGTGACGAGGATCCTGCTCGAGTCGTCGATGAGCTTGCGGATCTCCGGCGAGAGAGTCGCGCCCGACGGAGGCTTCGGCAATGGGGTGAGAGCGTTCTTCAGCACATTCGCCGCAGCGACGATCTGGTCCAGTTCCTCCTTGCTCGGCCCCACGGGCGGAACCGGGCAAGGCCTGGCTCTGCAGCCCCCCGACCCTGGGTTGGGAGGCGCGGGTGGGTTCGGCGGCGGGGTCGTCTTGCACGACGGGCCGGTGCAGCGTGGCCCGGGATCCCGCTTGCCGCAACCGACGCCCGCACGGCAGACCACGTCCTCGTAGTTCTCACCTGGTCTGCCCACGTACGGGTTTCGCGGTCGCTGGGTGGGCGCGTTGGCGGTTCCTGTCCCGATGGCCATGCCGATCACGACGCCGCCGACGATCACGGCACCACCCATCAGCATTGCCGGCCACATCGGAGCCGTTGCAGTCACCAAAACGCCGGCCAGGGTCACTTCAACTGCACTTTCGAGGTGGCCGGTCGGGTCCGTCTTGTTGAGCGGGTTGCCCGTCACGTAGGTGTAGCGGTTGTAGGCGGCGTGCCCGGACCCGCCGGGCCCGCTGATGTCGTCGCGGCTGGCGAACGTGCCGGTGCCCGGCGTGTACCAGCGGGCGGCCCGGTTGACGCGTCCGGTGGACGGGTCGGCCCACCCTGACTCGTAGCCCAGCGCGTGCGTGGCTCCGGTCCGCGCGATCACCTCGCCATGCGGGGTGTACGAGGCGGAGGACGACACCGCACCAGCGGCCGTGTAGGTACCGACCAGGTCGGTGTGCCGGTCGGTGTAGGTCAACGCGCTCGTGCCGTTCTGTGTGAGACCGAGCAGTTCGCCGCCCGGCAGCCGGCTGTAGGACCCGGTGCCGTCCGTCGCGAGGTTGTTGCCGAGGTCGCTGTAGGCGAACCCGGCGCCGATGCGGCGGTCGAGGGCGTCGTAGGTGTAGGTGGCGCTGCCGTCGCTCACCAGGCGGTCGAACGCGTCGAAGCCCTGGTTGACCGTCGTGCCGCCGCTGGTGGTCGACTGCAGCGTGCCGCGCGCGGCGTAGTCGAAGGACTTGTCCCCCGACGTGAGCAGGCGGTTGCGCTGGTCGTAGGTCGCCGTGACTGCACCGGCGGTCAGGCGGTTGCCGTTGTTGTCCCACGTGTAGGCGACCTGGTTGGTGCCGTCGTTCCACGAGGTCAGGCGGTTCGCCTTGTCATAGGTGTAGGTGTTCGCCGCCGCGCCGGCCAGGCCGTTCGTGGTCTTGCTGGTGAGCCGGTCCGCCTTGTCGTAGCCGTAGGCGATCGACGCGGTGGCCTGCCCTGCCGGGTTCTTGACAGTGTCGGTGACGACCCGGTTGAGGTCGTCGTAGGTGTAGGCGCGGGTGCCGTTGCCCGTGCCGTAACCGACGCTGGTCGCACGACCGGCGTCGTCACGGGTGAACGTGGCGGTCGAGCCGGTTCGCGGATCCAGCGCTGCCTTGATGCGGCCGACCGGGTCATAGGTGTAGGCGGTAGTGCCGGCCGCGTCGACGCGTTGCACGAGACGCGACGCGTCGTCGTAGGTGTAGCTGCCGGTGCCGGACGGACCGGCCATGTTGAGCAGGTTGCCGCGGTCGTCGTAGGAGTAGGTGTTGGTGCCGGTGCCCGCGCTCGCGGACGTCACCCGGCCCGCGCGGTCGTAGCCGAGCACACGGTCCGGAGTGGACGCCGCGGTGCCGGTGCCGGTCTCCTTGGTGAAGTTGCCGAGCGCGTCGAAGGTGCGTTGGCGGACAACGCCTCCCGGCTGCGCGAGGCGGATCGGCCGGGCCATGGCGTCGTAGCTCGTCGTCCACGTCCGGTTGTTCGCGGCCGAGTGCATGGCCGTGACGGGCTCGATCACCGACTCCGGCAGGTTCCACGAGGTGAAGGTGGTCGTGGTGACGTTGCCGTTGCCGTCGGTGCGGCGGGTCTGGTTGCCCGCCGCGTCGTAGCCGAAGCCGATCGTGATCGACCCCGACGCGGTCACCGGGTCGGTCTCGGAGACCAGCCGGTTCAGCGCGTCCACCTGCCTGGTGGTCGTCGCACCTTCGGCATCGGTCAGCGCCGTGACATTGCCCGCCGCGTCATAGCCGGCCGACGTCGACCGCAGTGCCACTCCGGCGGCGTCGCGCCAGGTCGTGCCGATCGCACGGCCCGCCGGATCGTAGACGGTGTCCGTCTTGAGCCCCAGCGGATCCGTCGACCGCGTGACGCGACCGGCGAAGTCACGCACGACCGAAGACGTCTTGCCGACGGGGTCCTTTGTGGACGTGACCTCACCGAGACCGTTGTAGCCGAACATTGTTACCGCGTTGTCCGGCGCCTTGACCGACGCGATCGTGCCCGAGTCGTTGTAGGTGGTCGTCGTGGTCAGATTCCTGCCAGGAGCGGGGAACCGCTCGTGCACCGTCGAGGTGACCTCGCGCCCGAGGTCGTCGAAGGTCGACGAGACGACCGCGCCGGTCGCCCCCGTCGCGCCGAGCAGCTCGCCCAGCGGTGTGTACCGGAACGTCGACACACCGGCGGGATCGGTGCCGACGACCGGATCCGTGCGCCGGGTGAGGTTGCCCAGCACGTCGTAGGCGTACCCGGTGACACCACCGGCCGCGTCGGTGACCGACGTCGGGCGATCCAGCTTGTCGTAAGCGGTCGTGGTGACCGAGTTGACCGCCGTGCCACCGGGTGCGGTGTAGGCGGGCAGGGTCGCCGTGGTCGGCCTGCCGACCTTGTCGAACGCCGTGGTCGAGATGTTCCCGTTGGGATCCTTGACGGCGACGACCTCACCGAACGTGTTGTAGCCGGTCGTGGTCACCGGACGGATCGTGCTCGCCGCCGCCCCACCAGACTCGGCCGACACCGGCGGCGCGGTCTGCGTGACCACCCGCCCGTACGCGTCAACGGCGAAGTTGGTCGTGAACTGCGACGCGGTCGCCCCCGCGGCGTTGCCACGCGGGTCGGTCGACGAGATCGGCAAGCCCGCCTGGTCGCGGATCGTGGTCGACGCCAGCGTTTCCGCTCCGTTGCGCACGGCCTGCCGCACCGGCCTGCCGAGCGCGTCGTAGCCGAACTCGACCACCTCGGTACCCGTGCCCGCGCCGTCGGTGCGGGTGACGGTGACCGGGTTGTCCAGCTTGTCGTACACGGTGTCCGTCGACCGTGCGGCACCCGCGGGATCACCGACCACGCGGACGGGGTTGCCCGCCGCGTCGAACGTCCGCTCGGTCACCACACCGGCCTTCTCGGTGCGGATCTCGTTGCCCGCGCCGTCGTAGACGTGGCTCGAGAGCGTGATGTCCCGGCGACTGCCGTCGGGGTTGCGGAAACCGGTGCGCACGGTCGACGACAACAGCCGGTCGTCGAAGTACTTGTACGCCGTCGTCCTGCCCATCGCGTCCGTGACCGAGGCGAGCCTGCCCGCCGGGTCGTAGGCACGCGACTCGAACGTCACGTCTCGCGCGGGTTGCCCGTCGCCATCGAAGCCCTTGACCACCGTGGTGGCGTGCTGGTTGGTCGGGGTGTAGGTGAAGACGGTCTCGTGGCCCAGCGCGTCCACGGTCTTGGTGACGTTGCCGAACTGGTCGTAGAAGTAGCCCGTGACCGCGTTCTCCGGATCGGTCACCGCCGCCACACGGCCCCGGTCGTCGTAGGTGTATGACGTGGTGCGGGCGGCATCGTTGCCGGTGACGTCTTCGAGAGAGCGCGAGGCGAGGGTGCCGTCGGGGTTGTGCGTGTTCTTGACGCGCAACTGGTGCGCGGTGCCTGACACGGCGTCGGTGGTGGACGGACCGGTCGTCGTCAACGGGCGGGAAGCTCCGTCGTAGGTGGTCGTCGTGGTCACCGAACCGCCGGGCAACGCTGAGGACAGCACGGTCTCGCTCACCGGACGGCCGATGCCGTCGTGCGTGTACCTGGTCGTCTTGCCCGCCGGGTCGACGGTCTCGACCAGGTCACCGAACCTGTTGTACGCATAATACGTCTTGACACCCGCGGCGTCCGTTGTGGACTTGAGCAGGCCCGGCGGCTGAGTGCCGGTGCCCGCGAACGACGGCACCGCCTCGCTACCAGCGGTGTACTGGTTGCTCGTGACCGCACCTTCCGGCGCGGCAGCGGTGCTCGGCCCGCGGACGCTCTCTAGGTCACCGTGCGCCGTGTAGGAGTAGGTGGTCAGGAACGACGTGTCGTCCTTGCTCGCCGACCGGGGGTCGCGCGAGGTCAGCAGCAGGTCGTTGCGCGGGTCCGCCGGGTCCGCGGGGTTGAGGAAATAGCTGTAGTACGCGGTGTTGCATTGCGAGGCGCCGCGACAGGTGGACTGCGACACGAGGTTGCCGCGGTCGTCGTGACCAGTGGTGGTCGAACTGCCGTTGGCGTCGGTCACCTTCGCCATGAAGCCGCGCGCGTCGTAGTCGAAGTACTGCAAGTCGCGATTGGCGTCGGACTTGTAGATCAGCCGGTCCCCGTGCGCGTGGTCGAACCCGTAGACCTGTTCGTTGTGCGAGGGGTCGTAGACCTTCACCTCGTGCTTGTCGCCCTTGCCGCTGCGTTGGCGCGCCATGACCTCGGGTCCGGTCAACGGCCGCGAGTGGAACGCCAGGTTCGAGATGGTGCCGTTGAACCGGCCCCAGTCGTCCGCCGGGCGGTTCGGGTGTGTGGCGGCGCCCAGCCACCCGGCGCCGGTGTAGACGAATCGCTCGTCGTCGGCGTAGGTGCCGTTCAGGTGGCCGACGACCTTGCCGTCCACGTAGAGCACCTGGCTCGTGCCCAGCCGGCCAGCGCCACGTGATGCCACTGACCGTCGTTGACCGGCTCCACTGTGGACGGTGGCTCGCCGGACGAACCGTAGCGACCGCGTAGCTTGCCGTCGGCGCCGATGTAGAGGACGGCGCGACCTGCCTGCGGTGTGCCGTCACCGATCGCGCGGTCGGAGGTGCCGAGCAGCACCCCGCCCGCCTGGGAGGTCGTGTTGAACCAGAGGTCCGTGCTCAGCTGGGCGCGGCCGTGCAGTTGCCATTCGGGCAGCTTGGTGTGAGAAGACGTGCCGTTGAACGTGCCGGACGTACCGTTTCTTGTCATCAGCTTGGTGTCCAACTGGACGTTGGTGAACGTGGCGTTCCCGACCTGCGGATCCCGCACCGCGGCGCCCTGGCCGAACGAGAAGAACCCGTGTGGCGCGTCGGCGCGCACCGCGTTCTTGTAGTTGTCTTGAGATGTGCGGGCGGCGTAGTGCCCGCTGACCTGAGCCGGTGTCAGTGCCCGCCGGTAGAGCGCGAGATGCGTCAGCGATCCCTCGAACCTTCCGTCCGCGTCAACGGGCTCCGCCGGCCACTCCGACTCCTCCGTCGTAGCCCAGCCGACGTGCAGCTGCTCGTGGACGTCCCAGTCCGCTCCGGGTTGGGTTCCGACGGCGGACCCGTCGAGGTAGAGCGTCTGGCTGCTGCTGGAGGTGGCGAGCACGGTGTGGTGCCAGTTGCCGTCGTTGACCGGATTGGTCGATGTGATCATGGCCATCTGCCCGTCGGAGACCCGGCCACGCAGCTTGCCGTCCGTGCCCACGTACAGCACAGGCACCGAATCCTGACTGTTCGTGTTGGACCAAGGAGTGCCCGTTGCAAGCAGCGCGCCGCCGGTCGTCGAGCTGGTCTTGAACCACAGCTCGATCGACGCCGTCCGTGCGCCCGACACGGGATAGCTCCCAACAGTGCTGTAGTTCCTGGGGAACGTCGCGGCGGGCTCGCCGAACGGCCTGGTTGCGTCGTACCCCAATCGTCATGCCACAGATCGAGTTGCAGGCCGCGGGTCGTGCTCGGCGCAGTCTCGTCGGCGAACCAACCGGAATCCGCTTTGCCGAGAACCTGCCACTGGTACTCCGACTGTTCCTGGTCCAGCCAGTGGCCTTTCCCGTAGTCGGTGACCGGTTGCGTGATCTGCCACGAGCCACCGTTGCGGTCCCGCACGTACTTCGCCTGACCGATGCCGCCTGTGTCGTAGGTCACCTGACCGCTGATGCGGCCGGCCGGGTCCGTGATGGACTTCAGCCGCCACGCCTTGCCTGCGTCGCTCCACATGTACTGCGAGGACGTCGCGTCCGAGATGGAGAGGTGACCGATCTGGCCCTTGAAGTAGCTCCAGGTGCCGGTGGGTGCAGCCGGCCAAGCCGACTTTGGGGTTGTCCCCGTTTGCCGGACACGTGGTTTTCACGCGGCGTGGGCCGTGCGTGTTTCGGCGGGGGTCCGGTGACCGTTTGTCGAATGTAGACGGTC
>NZ_VSRL01000214.1 GCF_012184385.1 Lentzea indica | reverse complement strand
CCCGCAACAGCACGGCCTCGGCCTGGTCCCTCGGCAGCCTGGCGATCAGCGCCAGCGCGGCGTCGGTGGCCACGGAGTCCACCGCTGCCTGGGCGGTGTCCTCCTGCCCCGCGGGCTCGGTCACGTCCTCGACCGTCCCGTGCACGACCGGCCGCCGCTGCTGACGGCGCAGGTGGTCCATCGCGCGGTTGCGGGCGATCGTGGTCGCCCAGCCGCGGAACCCGTCGACGTTCCCGCGGAACGATCCCAGGTCCCGCGCGATCTGCAGCCAGGCGTCGGACGCCACGTCCTCCGCATCCGCTCCCACCAGCACCTGGAGGTACCGCAGGAGCTTCGGCTGGACGTCACGGTAGAGGGCGCGGAAGGCGTCCTCGTCGCCTCGGCGCGCCGCGATCAGGACCTCGTCCATCGCCGTGTCCGCAGTGGACTTTTCGGAGCTCGAGCGTCGTGATGACCACGCGACACCGGAGATCTCACCGCTGTCACCGAATCCCGCCGCACTCTGCACCCGCGGCATCTTGAACGAAGCTCCGTCCCGTGCCAAGTCCTTGCCATCGAGCCGGATGTGTACTAACGGTCGGTCACGAGCCAAGTGCGCCGATCGCCCGGTTTGTCCACATCGGACTGTGGCGGGTGCTACCCGCGCGCGTGGATCACGGCCAAGGCGTGCTCGCGCGCCGGTGCGCTCAACGTGTTGTTCAGCTTCTCGAACAGCGCTTCCGCGGTCACGCCGTTCCACCCAGGAGGAAGGAGCGACAGGGGGAGCCCCGGATCGCTGTAGGGCAGGCGCCGCCACTGGGTCAGCATCGGCACGTACGTCTGGAAAGCCTGCTCAGGGGTCGTGATGCCGGCGGGGACGGCGTCGAGGACGGGGCGATGGCGGCGCACGAAGTCCGCGTACAGGTCCGCCAGCTCGTCCAGGTCCCACCAGGCGCGCACCTTCGACCGCAGGTCCCCGAAAGCGAAGTGGTGGCCGGTGAAGATGTCGACGTACTCGGACAGTCCGCGGCGTTCCAGGGTCCGCCGGGTCTCCGTGGCCAGGTTGCCCGGCGCGACCCACACACCGGGCGCCGCGGTGCCGAAGCCGAGCTGGGTCAGGCTGGTGCGGAGCTCGTGACGCTTCTCACGCTCGGACTCGGGCACGGAGAACACGACCACGAGCCACCCGTCCTCCGCGGTCGCCCGCCTGCGCTCGAAGATCCGCGCGTCGCCCTCCGCGAGCGTCTCCAGCGTCGGCTCCGCGAGGGCGTACCCGGCCGCGCCGTCGCGGCGGTCGCTGCGGACCACGCCACGGCGCTTCAGCCGGGAGATCGAGGACCGCACGGCCTGGCCTTCGACGCCGAGATCCGCCATGAGCTGCACGACGGACGCCACTGAGAGCCAGTTGTGCTCGCCGCGCGCGTACAGGCCGAAGATCGTGACGATGAGCGGGCCGAGCCGGTCGCGCCCCGCAAGAGTTGCCGGGCCGATCTCCGCGGTCATTTCGGCGACGTTCAGGGCCCTCTCCTCTGCTATTCCCAGGTCAGCTGCGTCAGCGTAACGGTGTTGCGCAGCTCGCCCAGCCCGCTGACCCGCGTGACGACAACATCGCCATCGCGCAGGAAGATCTGCGGCTCACGAGCGTTCCCGACGCCGCTGGGCGTGCCGGTGAGGATCACGTCTCCGGCGCGCAGCGTCATGCCGTGGCTCAACTCGGCGATGATCCGCGCGAACGAGAACGCCATCTGTCCGCTGGAGGCGTTCTGCAGCAGACGGCCGTTGACTTCGCACTGCACTTGCAGTCCTGCGAGGTCGTCGATCTCATCGGCTGTGGTCAGCCACGGGCCGAGCGGCATCGTGGCGTCGAGGCTCTTGCCCTTGAGCCACTGCCCGCCGTGCGCGCGCTGAAGATCGCGCTGGGAGACGTCGTTGGCGACGAGGAAGCCGAAGACGTGCTCCAGTGCCTTCTCCTCCGGGATCGACCGGCCGTCGCGGCCGATCACCATCGCGATCTCGGCCTCGTAGTCCCAGCTCGTGGAGATGTCCGGGTCGTAGGCGATGTCGTCGGTCGGGCCGATGACCGTGTCCGGGCCTTTGGTGAAGAAAGTGGGGCGCTCCGGAACGGACACGGGATCCTGTCCCTCGCGCTTGCCCCTCGACTCCTCGAAGTGGTCCAGGTAGTTCCAGCCGGTGCACAGGATGTCGCGGTTGAAGCGGTGCAGCGGCGACTCCAGGCGGACCTCGGACAGCGGCCGGATCTCGGCGCCGGCCACCGCGGCGCGGGCGGCATCCACCGCCGCCGTCCCGCCCCGGACGATGTCGTCGACCGTGCCGACGTGCCTGGGCAGCAACGCGACGAACCGGTCCGTCTCGTTGCTGCCGACATGCCCGGCCCGAGGCCCGGCCGGTCGAACACGATCATGCCCGGGAAGTAACGCGACGGACCGGTCCGTCTCGTTCCTGCGGGCATCCTTGGGCGGCAACGAGACGAACCGGTCCGTCGCGTCCACGGCTGCGGCACGGCGGACGCCGTCGACGGTCAAGGAAGCGAGCTTCACTCGTCAGCCTTCCATGTATCGCGTTCACATTTCGTAGATCATGGAAACGCTATTTCTGAATCGGAGTGACCAGCCGGTCTTCCGGAATCACAGCCACGCCGAGGATCTCGATCAGGGCCTCCGGCTGCCACAGCGCGGTGCAGCCGATACCCGCCATGGCGGGGTAGACGGGTCCGGCGAGCTCGCGCCACACCTTGCCGATCTCCTTGCCGTTGGCCTGGTAGTCCGGGATGTCGGTGAGGTAGATCGTGATGCTGACCAGGTCCTCCGGCTTGCCACCCGCCTCGCGGAGTGTGGTCAGCACGTTGCTGAACGCCTGGCGGAACTGCTCGACGATGCCGCCCGGCACGATCTTCATGTCGGCGTCGAGAGCGGTCTGTCCGCCCAGGTGGAGCGTGTTTCCGGCGAGCGTCCCGTGCGAGTAGCCGCGCGGTGTGGGCAGGCTGGCCGGGTTCACTGCTACAGGCCTCATGCGTATTGACAATATCTGACGGCGGTGAAGAATGCGATATATGGAGCCCGACCTGAGCAAGTACCAGCTCGAAGGCGACAACTCGATGTACCGGCTGCCCAGCGGGATCGTCGCCCCCGTGGTGACGCGGGGCGGCTTCGAGAACCCGGACACCGCCGACTCCGGTGGCGCGATCCGGATCTCCGGTGTGAGCATCCAGCACACCCCGGCCACGAGACTGTGGTTCGGCAAGGTGACCAACGAGCCCGGCTACCGCTCGGTCACCCACCACCACGGTGAGGCCGAGACCGGCGGCTACGTCCTGTCCGGCAGGGCGCGGATCTACTTCGGCGAGAAGTTCGAGGACTACGTCGACATGGAAGAGGGCGACTGGGTCTTCGTGCCGCCGTTCATGCCGCACATCGAGTGCAACCTCGACCGCACGAAACCGCTCACGTGGATGACGACGCGGACCCCGGAGAACATCGTCGTCAACCTCGCCGACGTCCCGGACGAAGACCTTCGCGACTGGCTGGACCGATGACGGCCGGGACCCTCGCGACCTCCGAGGTCTTCACGGACGCCATCACGCTGAGCCAGGCCGAGCCGCAGCACTTCGACCTGGCCTTCACCGCCGTCACCCAGCCCTGCCCGTGGCCCAAGGCGTACGGCGGCGACCTGGTCGCCGCCGCGGCGGCCGCGGCCATGCGATCGGTGACCGACGGCAAGTCGTTGCACTCCATGCACAGCTACTTCCTGCGCCCGGCCGACATCGGCGCGCAGGTCCGCTACGAGGTCGAGGTGCTGCGCGACGGCAGGGGTTACAGCACCCGCCAGGTTCGCGGCTACCAGAACGGCAAGCCCCTCTACGTCTGCCTGGCGAACTTCGCCGCCGGTGAGGCCGGTGGCAGCTTCCAGGCCGAGTTCACCGGGGGACTGCCCGACCCGGAGGACCTGCCGAGTTCGGCGGACTACCTCGCCGCGCGAAGCGGTGGCTCGATGACGGAGGAGTCGAAGGCCTACTGGTCCGGTGGCCGGAGTTTCGACATGCGGCACGTGCCCGGCCCCGTCTACCTCGAGGTCGACGGCGAGCGGGTGTCGCAGCAGGCGGTGTGGATCAAGCCCTTCGACCCGCTGCGCCCCGTCGAGGGACTGACCGACGCCCAGCGGGACCTGGCCGCGCTGGCTTACGTGTGCGACTACACGATCCTGGAACCCGTCCTGCGGGTGCTCGACCTGCCGTGGGCCAGGCCAGGACTGGTGACCGCGAGCCTCGACCACTCCATGTGGTTCCACCGCCAGGGCCTTGTCGACGACTGGCTGCTCTACGTGCAGGAAGCGGTCGCCGCCGACGCGGGCCGCGGCCTGGGCTCCGGCCGCTTCTTCACCCGCGACCACGTTCACCTCGCCACCGTTGCCCAGGAGGGCATGATCCGCGCTTCCTGACCCGCCGCTCGCGGAAGGACTCACATGGACACCTTCGCTCGCGACCACCTCCCTCCCGTGGCGCTGTGGCCGACGATCGAGTTCACGACGCCGGAGCTGACCTACCCGGAACGACTCAACGCCGCCACCGAGCTCATCGACGTCCCGGCCGCGAAGTTCGGACCCGGCCGCCCGGCGCTGCGCACGCCGTCCGGCGAAGTCTGGTCCTACGGCGAGCTGCGAACCCGCGCCAACCAGGTCGCTCAGGTGCTCACCGAGGACCTCGGTCTCGCTCCGGGACACCGGGTTCTGCTGCGTTCACCCAACAACCCGTGGACGGTGGCCGCGTGGCTCGGCGTGCTCAAGGCCGGCGGCGTCGTGGTGACCACGATGGCGGCCTTGCGGACCCGCGAGCTCACGCCGATCGTGGAGCGGACCCGTCCCTCGATCGCGTTGGTGGATGACCGGTTCGCTGAGGACGTTCGCGCGCTGCCGTCGCTGACGGTGGTGACGTACGACGACCTCGCGGTGCGGTGCGCAACGAAGCCGGGGGAGTTCACCGCCGTGGACACCGCCGCCGACGACGTGGCGCTGCTGGCGCCCACGTCCGGGAGCACCGGTTCTCCCAAGATCACCGCGCACTTCCACCGCGACGTCCTGTCCATCGACAACACCTTCGGCCGCCACGTGCTGAAGCTGAACGAGAACGACCTCGTCGCCTGCACCGCGCCGTTCGCCTTCACGTTCGGCCTGGGCATGCTCGTCGTGTTTCCTTTGCGGGCAGGCGCCTGCGCCCTGCTGACCGAGGCCGCCACCCCCGCGCAGGTCGCGGATCTCGTTGCGCAGCACGGTGTCACGGTGCTCGCGACGGCGCCGACGGCGTACAAAGCGATCTTGCGGGACGGTGTCGACGAGAAGCTCGCCGGGTTGCGGACCGCGGTGTCGGCCGGTGAACACATCCCCCAGCAGACCTGGGAGCGGCTGCGGGACCGGCTCGGGCTCAAGGTGATCGACGGCATCGGTGCCACGGAGTTGTTGCACATCTTCATCTCCGCCGCAGGCGACGACATCCGTCCCGGCGCCACCGGCAAGCCGGTGCCCGGCTACCGCGCCACCGTGCTCGGCCCCGACGGTGAGGAGCTCGGCCCCGGCGAGCCGGGACGGCTGGGCGTCATCGGACCGGTCGGCTGCCGCTACCTCGACGACGAGCGGCAGAAGGACTACGTGGTGGGCGGCTGGAACGTCACCGGTGACATCTTCCACCGGGACGAGGACGGCTACTTCCACTACCACGCCCGCAGCGACCACATGATCGTCTCCTCCGGGTACAACATCGGCGGGCCGGAGGTCGAGGAGGCCATCGACACGCACCCCGACGTGCTGGAGTCGGCCGTCGTCGCCAAGCCCGACGACGAACGCGGCTCGGTCGTGTGCGCTTTCGTGGTGCTGCGCGACGGCGTGCAGGGCGACGACGTGAAGGCGCGGGAGATCCAGGACCACGTCAAGCGGATCATCGCGCCCTACAAGTACCCGCGCGAGGTCCGGTTCCGCACCTCGTTGCCGCGCAACGCCAGCGGCAAGCTGCAGCGCTTCGCGCTCCGCAAGATCGTCGAGGACGAGGTGCTCACGTGAAGACCGCTGCCAAAAGGATCGCCATCGTCGGCGGCGGGCCCGGTGGCCTGTACCTCGCCGCGCTGATGAAGCAGCTCGACCCGGCGCACGACATCACCGTCTGGGAACGCGACGCCGCCGACGTCACCTTCGGCTTCGGCGTGGTGTTCTCCGACGAGACGCTCGGCGGAATCGAGAACGCCGACCCGGAGTTCGCCGATGCCATGGCGCGCAGGTTCGCGAGGTGGACGGACATCGACATCCACCACCGCGGGGAGAGTCACACCGTCGGCGGTCAGGGGTTCGCCGCCATGAGCCGCAAGGAGTTGCTCGGCCTGCTGCAGGCGCGGTGCCGCGATCTCGGCGTGGTGGTGCACTTCTCGACGCCCGCTCCCGACATCGTCGGCCTGCGCGCGTCGCACGACCTGGTGGTCGGGGCGGACGGCGTCAACTCACTGGTGCGACAGTCCTTTTCGGACGTTTTCCGCCCGACCCTGGACCGCCGGCACAACAAGTACATGTGGCTCGGCACCGATCGGGTCTTCGAGGCGTTCCAGTTCTTCATCAAGGACACCGAGTGGGGCACCGTGCAGGTCCACGGCTATCCCTACTCCGACAGCGGTTCCACGTTCATCGTCGAGATGCACGAGGACGTCTGGCGCCGTGCCGGGTTCGACACCGCTCAGGAGTTTGCGCCGGGTGTGTCCGATGATCGTGCCGTCGAGCGGATCCGGGAGCTGTTCGCCGAGGAACTGGCCGGGCACCAGGTGTTCGCCAACAACTCGAAGTGGCTCAGCTTCACCACCGTGCGCAACGAGCGTTGGCACCACGGCAACCTCGTCCTGGTCGGCGACGCCGCGCACACCGCGCACTTCTCGATCGGGTCCGGCACCAAACTGGCGATGGAGGACTCGCTCGCCCTTGCCGCCTGTCTGCACGAACACCAGGACGTCGAGGCCGCGTTGACGGCCTACGAGGCCGAGCGGCGCCCCGTCGTGGAGTCGACGCAGCGAGCCGCCCAGGCTTCCCTGGAATGGTTCGAGAACATCGGCATGTACGCCCACCAGGAGGCGACCCGGTTCTGCTTCAACCTGCTGACGCGGTCCCGCCGCATCACCTACGACAACCTCCGCACCCGCGACTCGGACTTCGCCGACCGCGTCGACGCTGCTTTCGCCGCCTCCCAAGGTCTTCCGGGCACGGCTCCGGCGATGTTCCAGCCGTTCCGGCTGGGGCGGCTGGAGCTGAAGAACCGGGTGATCGTCTCGCCGATGGACATGTACTCCGCGGTCGACGGCGTGCCGGGCGACTTCCACCTCGTCCACCTGGGATCCAAGGCCATGGGCGGGGCGGGGCTGGTGATGACCGAGATGGTGTGCGTCTCGCCGGAGGGCCGCATCACTCCCGGCTGCACCGGTTTGTGGAGCGACGAGCAGCGCGACTCCTGGGCGCGGATCGTGTCGTTCGTCCACGAGCGGAGCACCGCCCGCATCGGTCTCCAGCTGGGCCATTCCGGTCGCAAGGGCTCGACCCGCCTGATGTGGGAGGGCATGGACGAACCGCTGCCCGACGGCAACTGGGAGGTCGTCGGCCCGTCACCACTGCCGTACGGACCCGGATCAGCCGTCCCGCGCGAGGCCGGCCGTGACGACATGGACCGGATCACCGCCGAGTTCGTCGCCGCCGCCCGACGTGGTGCCAAAGCGGGTTTCGACCTGCTCGAACTGCACTGCGCGCACGGCTACCTGCTGTCCTCGTTCCTCTCGCCGATCGCGAACCAGCGCACCGACTCGTACGGCGGCTCGCTGCACAACCGGCTGCGGTATCCGTTGGAGGTGTTCGACGCCGTCCGCGCGGTGTGGCCGGCCGAGCGGCCGATGATCGTGCGCATCTCCGCGACCGACTGGGCCAGCGGCGGCAACACCGAGCACGACGCCGTGGAGATCGCCCGCGCCTTCATCGCCCACGGGGCGGACGCGATCGACGTCTCTTCGGGCCAGGTCACGGCGGACGAGCGCCCGGCGTACGGCCGCTCCTACCAGACACCGCTCGCCGACCGGATCCGGCACGAGGTCGCCGCCGCCACGGGCACGGCGGTCATCGCGGTCGGCGCCATCGCCTCCTACGACGACGTCAACTCCATCCTGCTGGCTGGCCGCGCGGACCTGTGCGCGATCGGCCGCACGCATCTGTACGACCCGCATTGGACCCTGCACGCGGCGGCCGAACAGGAGTACCGCGGCGCAGGGGCCCAGTGGCCCGTGCAGTACCGGGCAGGCAGCCGCAAGCCGCCGACCTCGCGCACTGACGCCGTACGACCGCGTCTGTCGCTGCTGCGGGCGGACCTGCCGGACAGGAACGTTCACCTGCGCTGGACCCCGCGCAATCAGCTCCCCGAGTTTTCGGAAGAACCTCAGATCGCGCGTTCGATTTGATCTGGTGATTGACACACCTCATTACGCACCATATCCGCGTTCATCGGCCGGATCTATGGTGTCCCTCGACGTCGGACGGCGATGCAAGGTATCGGCCGCACACGTGGTGCTGCCTTTTGAGCGCTTCTAACCTCGAGGCCACCGGTGATTTCACGATCCATGGATTCGATCACATGTCCTGCCTGCAATGACGGAGGCGAACACATGCGAATGAGGAACGTGTTGCTGGCGCTCGCGGCGGCCACCGGGTTGGCCGCGACCTCCCTGTCGATGTCGATGGCGGCGGCGCCGACACCGCAGCCCGGCAGTCTCGACAAGTACGACATCACCGGCACCTATGTCAGCGGGTTGTCGTCCGGTGGCTACATGGCCAATCAGCTCCATGTCGCGTATTCCGGCCTTTTCCAAGGCGCGGGCATCTTCTCCGCCGGTGCCTACGACTGCGCCCAGAACAGCGTGAACACCGCTCTGTACGCGTGCATGGACACCTTTCAAAAGCGCAAGACGCCGGCCGAGCTGGAGCAGCTGACCAGGAGCCGGGCGGCGGCGGGCACCGTCGACCCGCCGCAGAACCTGTCCGGTGACCCGGTGTGGCTGTTCCACGGCAGCGCTGACGACACGGTCGACCGGGCGGTGAACGACGACCTCGCCACCTATTACCGCGACTTCGGCGCGAGGGTCGTCTACAACAACACCACCGCGGCCGGGCACGCCTGGATAAGCCCGATCGGCCCGAACAGCTGCGGTTCCACGTCGTCGCCGTACGTCAACAAGTGCGGAACCACCGATCCGGTGAAGGAGATGCTGGGGCATCTGTTCGGTCAGGTGAACGCGGCGGCCTCGACGCTCACCGGCAAGCTCGTCCAGTTCGACCAGAGCCGGCACGTGCCCGGCGGCAACCCGGCGTCGGTCAGCATGGGCCGCGAGGGCTTCGCCTACGTGCCGCAGGCGTGCGAGACCGGGCCGTGCAAGTTGATGGTGACGTTGCACGGCTGCTACCAGTACTACGGTCTCGTCGGCAACGCGTTGATGGACAAGGGCTACCTCAACGAGTACGCCGACACCAACAACATGATCGTGCTCTACCCGCAGGCCACCACGATGACCGGCAACCCGCGCGGCTGCTGGGACTGGTGGGGTTACCAGTCCGCCCAGTACCCGCTCAAGACCGGCCCGCAGATGACCGCCGTGGTGAACATGGTCAAGGCGATGGCCGGTGGTGGGCAGCCGACGTCGACCACCGCGCCCACGACGACCACGACGCAGCCGCTACCGGAGTGCGTGACCGCGAGCAACTACGCACACACCACCGCCGGTCGTGCCTACGCCGCGGCGGGACTGACCTACGCGATGGGCTCCAGCCAGTCGCTCGGGTTGTGGAACACCTACACCACCAGCAGCATTCGCCAGACCTCACCGAACTACTGGGTGAAGTGCTGAACGGAGAACTCGGCGCCTTGCCCGCGGGACTGTCGCGGGCAAGACTCGCCGCCTGCTTGGCGGATCGGCCAATCGGGTCACCGCGCGATAGCGTGTGCCGGATCGATCGACGGTCAGGCCGAAGGGCGAGGGTGTCAGCATGGAACGACCAGCGTGGGCAGGCCCGGACATCGACGTGGACAAGCCGAGCCCGGCGCGGGTCTACGACGTGCATCTGGGCGGGTTCCACAACTTCCAGGTGGATCGCGACGTGGCGCGCAAGATCACCGAGGTCATGCCGGAGCTGCCGCTGATCCTGCAGGCCAACCGGTCGTTCCTGCGCCGCGCGGTGCGCCACCTGGTCGAGCAGGGGATCACGCAGTTCCTCGACCTGGGCGCGGGCATTCCCACGGTGGGCACCGTGCACGAGATCGCCTGGCGGCTCAACCCGGACTGCCGAATCGTCTACGTGGACGTCGACCCGGTCGCGGTCGCGCACGGCCGTGCGATCCTGCAGGGCGTCGACCGCGCGACGGCGGTGCGGGGCGACCTGCGGTCACCGGAAAAGATCCTGGACGACCCGCAGGTGCGGGAGCTGCTGGACTTCTCCCAGCCGATCGCGATCCTGATGGTCGCCGTGCTGCACTTCGTGCCGGACGAGGACGATCCGGCCGCCGCGATCCGGCGCTACCTGGACGCCGTCGTTCCCGGCAGCTACCTCGTGATCTCGCACGCCAGCCTGGAGGGGAAGACACCTCAGCGCACCGAGGACGCCACGGAGCAGTACCGCAGCAGGGTCACCGACTTCTCGATGCGCACCCGCGCCGAGATCACCGACCTGTTCACCGGTCTCGAACTGATCGAGCCAGGCGTGGTGTACCTGACCGAATGGCACCCCGACCCCGGCGACGAGACCGGCGATCCCGCGTGGACCTCCACCTTCGCGGGCGTGGGCCGCAAGGTCTGAGTGGGCAGCGCCCGCGTCATCGCCGGTTCTGGAGTCCGGCGATGGCGCGGGTGAGCCACTCCGAAAGCAGGCTTCGTTCCGCGTCGCTGAGCGCCGGAAGATGAGGAAGAGCCGCCAGGAACGCGACCGCGAGGGCGATGGGCTCGGAGTCGAGCCGCACCGGCGTCGAGGTGAGGATCTCGCCGAGGACCGCGTCCAGCATCGCCTCGGCGAGCTCCGGATCGCGACTGTCCTCGGGCCGGCTCAGCAGCGCGAGCACGGCGCCAGTGCCGGCGGCGTGGATCATGTCGACCGCCCGCGCTTCTGAGACCTTCAACAACCCGGCGGCCGCCACCCGTGTGACTCGGAGCCGCAGCACCTCGGCCCCGGCGGTGGAGGCGGGCGAGCGCCGCAGGCGCGCCGGCTCGACGAGGAGCAGGAACACGTCGGGGTTGGCGAGGCCGAAGGCGATGCGAGCTCGCCAGGCGGCTCGCAGGTCCTCGACAGGGTCGCCGTTCTCTTCGGCGGCCGTGGCCGCCTTGGTGGCGACGTGGTCGGCCATCACCTGCTCCGCGACCGCCTCCAGGAGGCCGTCCTTGTCGCCGAAAAGCCGAAAGATGGTCGGGGGCGGCACACCCGCTTCCTGGGCGACCGCGCGGGTCGTCACCGCTCGGGCGCCGCCCGTGCGGAGCAGGCGAGCTGCGGCGGCGACGATCCCGGACCGGGTGTCAGTGGTGGGCGACTCCGACATGGATCGATGGTATCAGCATGCTGATATCAGTGATTCGGATCAGTGGTAGCATTCTGGTGAATCACTGGTTCACGCTGGAGGAAGCCATGATCATCGTCACTGGAGCCACCGGCAGGCTCGGCAGCAAGATCGTTGAGAAGCTCCTCGACCACGTTCCCGCCGAGACCGTCGGCGTCAGCGTGCGTGACCCGGACAAGGCCGCGGCGCTCACCGCCCGCGGGGTTCGTGCGCGTGCCGGCGACTTCACGGACCCGGCGACCTTGGACCACGCCTTCGAGGGCGCCGGCCAGGTGCTCGTTGTGTCGGCCGCGATCCGTGGCCCGCAGGCGGCCGGGGCGAACAAGGTCGCGATCGACGCTGCCGTGCGAGCGGGCGCCTCGCGCGTGCTCTACACCAGCCACCAGGTGGCCTCGCCCGGCTCGTTGTTCGACCCCGGGCGGCAGCACGCGTCGACGGAGAAGCACCTGGCCGAGCAGGACATCGCCCACACCGCACTGCGCCACGGCTTCTACGCGAGCACCTTCGAGCTCTACGCGCCCGCTGCGCTGCGGACCGGTGAGCTCCGGCTCCCGGCGGACGGCCCGGTCTCGTGGACCGCACACGCCGACCTCGCCGAGGCGGACGTCATCGCCTTGACGCGCCCCGGCGCACTCGACGGCGTGACACCGCCGCTGACCGGGCCCGAACTGCTCGACTTCGCCGACGTGGCACGGATTCTCAGCGAGGTCACCGGACGGACGATCACGCGGGTCGTCGTCGACGACGAGGAGTGGAAGGCCGCGGTGACCGCCCAGGGCATGCCGGCCGCGGCGGCCGAGTTCACGCTCGGCATGTTCCGCGCGGCGCGAGCCGGCGAGTTCGCGGTCACGACCCGGCTCTGGAAGACCTGCTCGGACGGCCGGCGATCTCAGCGCGTGCGGTTGTCGAGAACATCGTGCTCCAGCAGGAGCCCGCCCGTCGTTGAGGCCCGGCCACGTTGCGGGCACGGTGTGCGGAGGGTAGGTCTGACCCGGTGACACCGCTCGGTTTCGACCTCCTCCGCCGAGGCCTTCGGGCGCTCGGTGTGTCCGAGGGTGCGACGCTCGTGGTGCACTCGTCGCTGTCGGCGTTCGGTGAGGTCGAGGGTGGCGCGAAGACGGTCGTTCGCGCGCTTCGGCATTGTGTGGGCGAGTCCGGCACCGTCGTGGTTCCGACGTTCACCGGTGACGTCATCACCGATCCTCACCCGGACTGCCGGACCGCGGGCATTCCCGATGTCGACGAGGCCAGGATGCGCGTTCCGCTGTTCCACGACGCGTTTCCCACCCAGATGGGCGCGATTCCCACCGCCGTGCTGGCCGAACCGGACAGGGTGCGGAGCGGGCATCCGCAGGCTTCGGTGGCGGCGGTGGGCGCGGCGGCGAAGGACATCACCGGGTACCAGCCGTTCGCCTACGCGCTGGGGGCGGACTCGCCGTTCCACAGGCTCTACGGGCTGCGAGCGGGGATTCTGCTGCTCGGGGTGGGCCACAACCGCAACTCCTTCCTGCACCACGCGGAGTCGCTGCTGCCCGTGCACCGGACGAAGCTCCGCCGGTTCCCCTACGTCGTCGAGGGGCAGCGGGTCTGGCTCGAAGCACCGGACGTGGGCAACGACAACGACACGCACTTTCCGCGCATAGGTGCCGAGTGGGCTGATCGTGGCCTGGCTCGGCACCACGTCATCGGGGCCGCCCGCTGCGAGCTGGTGGAGGCCGTGCCGTTCATCGACTTCGCCCGGCAGCGGCTCGAACAGCTCCTGCGGCACCTGAGGCCGCGAAGCCTCAGGTGCCGCTGGGATAGTCTCCGGCTCCAGTGTGTCGATCTGACGGGTGTGCAACGGATGCAGCGCGCGCGTCTGGTCGATCCAGAGGAATGCGTCGTAGCGATCGCCGAGCACCGTGGGCACGTAGTTGCCCCACCGTTCGCGTTCGGGGTGGTAGACCACGCCGATGGCACGGTGGCCGAGTTCGGTGGTGAGCAGGCCGGGGCGGTCGTCGCGGGGGAACACCATGAGCGCCTGCTCCGGTGCGGAAGCGTGCAGGACGTCCTCCAGCGAGCCGGGCCGGGCCGCCGGCACGGGCATCTCGCGCATCGGCGCACCCCAGGAGTCGCCGGCGACGACGGTGCCGCGGTGGCTGCCGAAACCGACGAGCACCACCTGGTCCTCGCCGTGCCGGACACGGGCGAGCTGGCCGATGTTGATTTCTCCGCGCGAGGCCATGCTGGTCGCACGGGCATCGCCGACGTGCGTGTTGTGAGCCCAGACGACGGCCTTGGCACCAGGGCCGTAGTGCCCCAGGAGCCGGTGCAGCGTGTCGTCCATGTGCCGGTCACGGACGTTCCACGCCTCCCGCCCGCCGGACACCATGGCCCGGTAGTGCCGCTCGGCCCCGGCCACGACCTCGGCGTTCTGCCACGCCCCGAACGCGTCGCCGCCGTCGGCCGCGGCCCGTTCACGCAGGCGCACCAACAGGTCGACCACCTCGTTCTCACAGCTCGTGGGGATCAGACGGGCGGCCATCGCGAAGTCCTGAGCGCTCTCGCCGTAGGGCTCGAAGCAGCGGTAGGCGGCCAACGCGGTGGGCACCTCGGCGGGATCGTGCTCGCGCAGGTGGATCATGATCTCGCGCAGCGACTCCCACAGCGAGTACACGTCCAGGCCGTGGAAGCCCACCCGCTCGTGGGCATCGAGCGCGGCGTTGTGGGCTCGCAGCCAGCGGCAGAAGTCGAGAACCTCCTCGTTGGCCCACATCCACGTCGGCCACCGGTCGAAGACCACCAGCGCCGAGCGCGGATCCTCTGGTGCGCCGGGGGAGCAGCGCACCGCGCGGTCCACCCGATCGCAGTCCGGCCAGTCGCCTTCCACGGCGACGAACGAGAAGCCCTTGTCGGTGATCAGCCGTTGGGTGAGGGTGGCGCGCCACCGGTAGAACTCGTGGGTGCCATGACTGGCCTCACCGATCATGACCACCGGTGCGTCGCTGACGCGGTCCAGCAGCACGTCGAAGTCACCGGCGTCGGTCAGCGGCGCGCAGAGCGCCGCGACCTCACGTCGATGGCTGCTCATCGGGACTCCTTCGTGGACCGCTCAGCTGCTGCGGCGTCGACGGAATTACCCGTTGTGAGGGCGGATAAACAGCTCCACGACGTTCTCCTACGAGTCGCTCGTGTGGCCACGGCAGGCGGCGGGTCCGACAATTTCGGGGCTTGGACGTCGAGAACCGGGTGACCGCTCCGACCACAGGCGAGCACCCGGACCGGGTGCCGGCGAAAGGAGCGACGTGAAATACATGATCATGATGTTCGGGGGCCTCGGCGCCACGCTGGAGAACCGTTCTCCCGACTGGATCACGGGCATGCAGGAGCACATGATGAAGCTCGACCAGGAGCTGCGGGACTCCGGCGAGCTCGTGGCGAGCAGCAAGCTCATCGACCCGAGCCAGGCGAAGACCGTGCGCTTCCAGAACGGCGTGCCGGTGCCGACGGACGGGCCGTTCGCGGAGATCAAGGAGTCGCTGGCCGGTTACTGGATCATCGACGCCACCGAGGAACGCGCGCTCGAGATCGCGGCGCGGGTGGTCGAGCACACCGAGTTCCCGATGGAGGTCCGGCAGGTCATGCACCTGTGACCGTGCACCACTTCGAGGACCTGCTGCGCGAACTCGCGCCGCAGGTCCTCGCCACGCTCGTGCACCGGCACGGTCAGTTCGACGCGTGCGAGGACGCCGTGCAGGAGGCGCTGGCCGACGCCGTGCGGCAGTGGCCGGTCGACGGTGTCCCCGACAATCGCGGTCCTGGCGTGTG
>NZ_VSRL01000213.1 GCF_012184385.1 Lentzea indica | reverse complement strand
GTCGTGATACCCGTGCTACCAGGAGCTTCGCCGCGTTCAAGGCGGTCGGTCAGATCGACCTGATCTTGTGACCAGCAAGATCAGGATGGAAAAGGCTCAGTACTTGCAGATGCCGTGACGACCCCGGGGTAAGGGGTTCCGCGCCCAGGACTGCGTGATCGCCCGATGCCTGAGGTGAGGCCTCAGGACGAACCTCATGACCATGACGGAATGGACCCCTGAGGCGATCAAGGCGGAAGTCGAGTACCGGCGCGGTAACGCGGTGTGCAACTGGCAGCGGTCGAACGGTGGCACGCCGTCGTGGTTCAGGCGGGTGATCCACCGCACCTCTGAGAAACCCGGCGGCACCAAGGCATGACTTATGCAAGCATGCCCCTTGTGGCGCGTCTCGGTTCCGGAATCCCGTTGGTCGCGCGCGACCGCGAGCTGGACCGGTTGCGTGCCGCGCTGGCGGAGGCGGGTGAAGGCACCGCGGGGGCGGTGTTGCTCGCGGGTGACGCCGGCGTGGGCAAGACGCGATTGGTCGACGAGCTGGCGGCCAGCGCCGACGACACCCTCGTCCTCATGGGACGGTGCCTGGACGCCGGCGAGACCGGCCTGCCGTACCTGCCGTTCGCCGAGGCGCTCAGCTCCCTCAAAGACACTCCGAACCGGCCGGCGCTCGCGATGTTGCTGCCCCAGCTGGCGTTGCCGGCCGAACGCGAGCCCGGCACCGGGGGCATGATCGCGCCCAGCCTGATCCCAGGGCGACGGCCCGAGCAAGATGTCGGCCAGCTCCAGCTGTTCGACGCCGTGCTCGGGCTGCTCGGCGATCTCTCCGAGCGGCAGCGCGTGCTGCTGGTCGTCGAGGACCTGCACTGGGCCGACGCGTCCACCCGGTACCTGCTGTCGTTCCTGTTGTCCCGCTTGCGTTCCCAGCGCCTGCTCGTCATCGGCACCTACCGCGCGGACGATCTGCACCGCAGCCATCCGTTGCGCCCCTTGCTGTCCGAGCTGGTCCGGCTGCCCGCCGTGGATCGGCTCGACCTCTCGCCGTTCAACGCGGCGGACGCCCGCACGTTCGTCGAGGCGTTGTCCGACGATCTGCCGGAAGACGTGGTCCAGCAGGTCGCGGAACGGTCGGAGGGCAACGCTTTCTTCGCCGAGGAGCTCATCGCGGTGGCCACGTGCGACGACAGGTCGCTGCCTTCTGCGCTCGCCGACGTCCTTCTCAGCCGCGTCGAACGACTGAGCCCCGAAGCACAGCACGTGGTGCGCGTCGCTTCGGTCAGGGGCCGCAGGGTCCGGCACGACCGGCTCAGCGAGGTCGCCGGCATGACGGACATCGCGCTGGACACGGCGTTGCGCGAGCTGGTCCAGCACCACCTGCTCGTCGTGAACGACAACGAGGTCTACATCTTCCGCCACGCCCTGGTCAGGGAAGCCGTCTACGGCGACCTGCTCCCCGGCGAACGGGTGCGGCTGCACGCCGCCTACGCCCACCACCTCGCCCAGCACCTGGACGAACGCGGTGCGGCCGCCGCGCTGGCCCACCACGCCTTCGAGAGCCACGACCTCGGTCAGGCGCTCACCGCGTCCATCAAGGCGTCCAAGGAGGCCGAACGCGCTGGCGCGCCCGCGGAGTCGTTGCGCTACCTGGAAAAGGCGCTCAACCTCTGGAACGCCGTTCCCGCGAACGACCGTCCGTCCGATGTAGACGAATCCGTGCTGCTGCGGAGGGCCTCCTGGGTCGCGGGGACGGCGGGGCAGCCGGAACGGGCCGTGGCGTTCGCCCGCAGTGCCACCAAGGCGGTCAGCGCCGAGCAGACGCCGGAAGAGGCCGCCGAGGTGTGGCTGCGGCTCGCGCAGGCGTTGTCGATCCTGGACGGCAACGAGGAAGAGCACTTCGAGGTCATTGGGAAGGCGCTCGACCTCGTCTACGACCGCGAACCCAGCCCCACCCGCGCCCGTGTGCTGGCAGGCAAGGCATCGGCCATGCGCCAGCAACGCAAGGACGCCGCCGCACGGGAAGCCGCCGAGCTGGCGATCGCGGACGGCCAGAGGGCGAACGCGCCGGGTGCGGTCGCCGACGCACTGGGCACGCTGGCCATTCTCGACGACCACGCGAACCGGTACACCGAAGCGAAGGACAGCTTCGAGAGTGCGATCAAGTGCGCGCGTGAGGTCGGAGCGTTCAACAACGAGCTCAGGGCTTGGTACTACTACGGCCTGATGCACTACGACCACGGCGAACTGGCCGAGGCCGCGCGCGTCTTCAACGAGGCGGGCGACCGGGCCAAGGAGACCGGCCTGACGTGGAGCATGTTCGGCCTGGAGATCCGCATCCTGCAGGTGCTGGTGCACTACTACATCGGCGACTGGGACTACGCGGCGTGGGCCAGCGAACCTCCCGGCATGTCCGTGTCGTCGACGGTGCTGGCCCGGCTGGCGGCGGCGAGCACGCACCTCACGGTCTCGCGCGGCGACCTGGCCGAGTCCGAGCGGATGATCACGAAGCTGCGCAGCGACTGGCACCGCGACATCCAGATCGCCCTGGATCACGGGTGGCACGGGCGCGGAGCTCGCGCTGTGGCGCGGCCGTCCGGAACTCGCCGTCGAGCGCGTCACGGACGCGTTGGAGTGGGCGCGCAAGCTCGGTGGTCCGTGGATGCTCGCCGGCATCAGGATCGGTGCGATCGGCATCGCCGCGTACGCGGACGTCGCCACGAAGGCACGCCGCAAGCGTGACACCGAGGCCGAAGAAGAACGCTGTCGAGCACGGACACGAGCTCGCCGAGCACGTGCGGCTGACCGCGCGGAACGGCAAGCCACGCGCCGGTTCCCTCGGGCCGGAGGGACGCGCCTGGCTCGCCCGCGCGATGGCGGAGGAGACCAGGCTCAACGGCGCCGGCGACCCCGAGCTCTGGAAGGCCGCTGCCGACGAGTTCGGGTACGGGCTCGTCTTCGAGCAGGCATTGTGCCGGTGGCGGCTCGCGGAGGCGTTGCTCGGAGCGGACCGGCGCGACGAGGCCGCCGAGCAGCTGCGCCAGGCCGATGAGGTCGCGACCAGGCTGGGAGCCGCTCCGTTGCAGGAGGTCGTCTCGTCGTGCGCGAAGCGGGCCCGCATCACCCTCAGGGCTGACGAGCCCGCGAGGGAGCAGATCGACCTCTTCACCCCGCGCGAACGCTCCGTGCTCGGGCTGGTGGCCGCCGGACGGACGAACCGCGAGGTCGGCGAGGAGCTGTACATCAGCGAGAAGACCGTTTCCGTGCACCTTTCCCGGATCATGGCCAAGCTGGGGGCGTCACGGCGCGCGGAGGCCGTGGCCATCGCGTACGACCGAGGTCTGCTGGAATAGCTTCGGTTGTCATACCTCAGGCTGATGCGCAACGCGTCGCGGAGTTGATGTCCGCGTACTCAGGGAACTCATAGCTTCTTCCTCGTCAAGGAACATCCCCTGCGAGGAAGGCAAGCGACATGTCTGCACTGGTGTCCGAGGTCGGCACCCGGACCGCCGCGGCGGCCCACAACCTGGTGAAGGTCTACGGCAAGGGTGACACCGCGGTGCGGGCGCTCGACGGCATCAACGTCGCATTCCAGGCCGGCAGGTTCACCGCGATCATGGGCCCGTCCGGCTCCGGCAAGTCCACGCTGATGCACTGCCTCGCGGGACTGGACACGGTGGACAGCGGCGCGATCCACATCGGACAGACCGAGATCACCAAGCTCAACGACAAGGACCTGACCAAGCTGCGCCGCGACCGCGTCGGCTTCGTGTTCCAGGCCTTCAACCTGCTGCCGACGCTGACCGCCGAGCAGAACATCCTGCTGGGGCTCGAGCTCGCCGGCCGCAAGCCCGACAAGCAGTGGTTCGACACGATCGTCAACGTCCTCGGCCTGCGCGACCGCCTCACCCACCGTCCGACCGAGCTGTCCGGTGGCCAGCAGCAGCGCGTGGCGTGTGCCCGTGCGCTCGTCGCCCGTCCCGAGGTCATCTTCGCCGACGAGCCGACCGGCAACCTGGACTCCCGCAGCGGTGCCGAGGTCCTCGACTTCCTGCGCATGTCGGTCCGCAAGATGGGCCAGACCGTGATCATGGTGACGCACGACCCGGTGGCCGCGAGCTACGCGGACCGCGTGGTGCTGCTGGCCGACGGCCGCCTCGCCGGTGAGATCCACGAGCCCACCACCGAGTCCGTCGTCAACGCCCTCACGCACCTGGGGGCGTGAGGTAGATGCTGAAGACGATCCTTGCGGGCCTGCGCGCCCGCACGGCGAGGCTGGTGCTGTCCAGCATCGCCATCGCGCTCGGCGTCGCGTTCGTGACGGGAACCTTGGTTCTCGGCGACGCGGTCGGGGAACAGACCAGGGACAACTTCGCCCGTAGCGCCCGCAACGTCGACGCCGCGGTGCACATGGGGGAGAACAGCCCGGACCAGGAGAAGGGCATCCCCGCCGACTTCCTGCAGAAGATCCGCAACACGCCGGGCGTCGAGGGCGCGGACTCTCGCGAGTTCGGCAGCGCGGCGTTGCTCAGCGGGGAAGGCAAGGCGCGCAGCGCGTTGGTGCAGCCGCTGCCGACGACGGAGAAGCTGCGCGACTTCAACCTCAAGGACGGCAAGTACCCGGTCAAGGCCGACGAGGCCGCGATCGACGTCAAAACCGCGCAGACCGCGAAGCTCAAGGTCGGCGACAAGCTGAAGCTGCTCGACAGGGACAACGCCGAGCACGCGTTCACCATCGTCGGCACCTACCAGCAGGGCGCGAGCAGCATCTCCATGTCCGGCAGCGACCACGTCCTGGTCTCGCCGGAAGGCCTGCGGACGGTGATCCCGGACCAGCGGATCTACGAGATCGTCGCGGTCGCCAAGTCCGGTGTCTCGCAGCAGCAGCTCGTCGACAACATCAACAAGGTCATCGGCTCCGGCTACAAGGTGCAGACCGGTGAGCAGCTGACCCAGGCGACGCTGGCTCAGGTCGGTGACGCCGCCAGCGAGATCAAGACGTTTCTGCTCGCGTTCGCCGCGATCTCGCTCGTCGTCGCGGGCATGGTCATCTACAACACCTTCACGATCCTCGTCGCCCAGCGCACGAAGGAACTCGCACTGCTGCGCTGCGTCGGTGCGGAACGCGGGCAGGTGTTCCGCAGCGTGCTCGCCGAAGCGGTCTTCATGGGCCTCGCGGCGTCCGTGCTGGGCATACTCGGCGGACTCGGCGTCTCGGCGGGCCTGCAAGCCTTCATCAGCACGGTCGGCGGTCCCGGCGGAGAGGACGCCCCGATCCGCCTGCCGATCTCGTGGGTGACCATCGCCGCCGGCTTCGGTGTCGGTGTGGTCGTCACGGTGCTGTCGGCCGTGCTGCCGGCCCGCCGCGCCACGAAGGTCGCTCCCGTTGCCGCCCTGCGCTCACAGCCGGACAGCAGCGATGACGTCGCCCGCACCGGCAAGGTGAGGATCGTCGTCGCGACGCTGATCGCACTGGCCGGTGGGGCCGCCGTCTACTTCGGACTGCAGCAGGAGAAGGAAGAGCCGGCGATGTTCATCACCGGCGGCGCCACGATGGTGCTGCTGCTCGCGGTGCTGCTGCTCGGTCCGCTCTACGTGCCGCTGGTGAACCGCCTGTTCGGAACGGTGCTGCGGGGTGTCCCTGCGAAGCTGGCCTCGGCCAACGCGGGCCGCAACCCCAAGCGCACGGCCGCGACGACGGCGGCGCTGATGATCGGCGTGACCATCGTCGCGATGGTGACCGTCGTGGCCGGCAGTGGGCGCGCGACCATGAACGAGCAGGTCGACAAGCGGTTCCCGGCCGACTACGCGATCAAGTCGAACGTCTACAGCCAGCCGTTGACGCAGAAGTTCGTCGACGAGGTCGCGAAGGTGCGCAACGTCGCGATGGTCGCGCCTGAGCTCGCCGCGTACGGCGAGTCCCCCAAGCTGAAGTACGCCGACGTCACCGGCTACCCGGCCGACGCGATCGGGTCCCTGGTGCGCCCGGAGACGACCAGCGGCACGTTGACGGGTCTCAAGGACAACGAGATCGCCATGCGGGAGAAGGAGGCCAAGGAGGCGGGCCTCACCGTCGGTTCCACCGTCCCGATCAGCGGCAAGGACTTCAAGGTCGTCGCGCTGATCAAGGACAACAGCTACGGCACCGGCATCGTCACGCTTGCCTCTGCCGCTTCCCTGCTGAAGGAGCCCGTGAAGGGCTACCAGAACATGCTGGTCAAGCTCGCGCCTGGCACGGACATCACGGTGGCGCGCGCCGATCTCGAACGGGTCATCGCCACCTCGCCGGTCGCGGTGCTGAACTCCGCGGCCGAGACCAAGGCCGAGCTGAACTCGCAGATCGACCAGGTCCTGATGTTCATCTGGGCCCTCGTCGGCCTGGCGCTGATCATCGCCCTGTTCGGCATCGCGAACACGCTGACGCTGTCGGTGCTGGAACGGACCCGTGAGTCGGCTCTGCTGCGGGCGCTCGGGCTCACCCGAGGTCAGCTGCGGCAGATGCTGGTGGTCGAGTCGATCCTGATGGCTCTCATCGGCGCGGTCGTGGGCGTGCTGCTCGGTGCCGGGTTCGGATGGCTGCTGGTCGAGGCGATCTCCAACTCGGAGTTCCGGATCAGCTTCTCCATCCCGTTCGGCCAGATCGGGATCATGCTGGGCCTGGCAGTGGTCGCGGCGATCATCGCCGCTGCTCTGCCCGCCCGCCGCGCGGCCAAGAACTCCGTGGTCGCCGGCATGGCGGAGGCGTAGGACACCCCGCCTGGCTCCGGCTGTCGGGAGCCAGCGGCCAGGCGGGTTCGGGCGTGCGGAAACAGGGGCCGCACGGCCGGGGGATCGGTGGAGGTCCGGTGCTGTCGGGGCGCCGGGCCTCCACCTGCGTTCACCTGCGGGTTCAGCTTCGCTACCCGCCGAAGCAGGAACCCAATCACAAGTTCACCGAAAAACTTCGAGGGCGCGCGTCACTTTTGGCCCGCAAGCCCCTCTACCTGGGGTGAGGGACGACCGGAGCGAGGGCCCGGTCGTCCCTCTCATCGTCTCCAGGGCCTCTCAATCAGCCCCGATCGAGACGCTCGAAGTTCCGGCACAGGTTTTTGTTGCCTGCCTCCACAAAGTTACGGAACGATGTCGACCGCTTGACACCCGCGCCTCTCCGGTTGAGTGTGAGAGCGCTCTCATCACAGTTAAGCGCCGCTCACGGCGTCGTCGAGGAGGACGGATGAGCAGAAGGCTGGTCGGCAGCGTCGCTGCGACCCTCGTGATGGTTCTGGCCGCTGGATGCGGCGGGAGTTCCGAGGCCGACGGCAAGATCGAGCTGTCACTCGGCCTGTTCTCCGACTTCGGTTACGACAAGCTGATCGAGGAGTACCAGGCCGCGCACTCGAACATCAAGATCGAGCAGCGCAAGGTCAAGATGGAGCAGCACAACACGCAGCTCGCGACTCAGCTCGCGGGTGGTCGTGGTGCGGCGGACATCGTGGCCCTCGAGGAGGGCGTGATCTCGCAGTTCCGCGCCTCCAAGGACAAGTTCGTGAACCTGGCGGAGTACGGGGCGAAGGACCTCAAGGGCCAGTGGGCCGGCTGGAAGTGGAACCAGGGCACCGCTGACGGCGGCGAGTTCGTGCTGGGGCTGGGCACGGACATGGGCAGCCTCGGCCTCTGCTACCGGCGCGACCTGTTCGAGGCGGCCGGGCTGCCGACGGACAGGGCGGAGGTCGCGAAGCTGTGGCCGACGTGGGCCGACTACGCGAAGGTCGCTGACCAGTTCACGGCCAAGACGCCGAACGTGAAGTTCGTCGACACCGGTCGCAACGTCTACAAGGCCATCCTCGACCAGACCGAGGAGGGCTACTTCGCGAAGGACGACTCGTACATCGCGGAGAAGAACGACAAGGTCAAGACGGCGTTCGACACGGCGGCGGCGCTCGGCACCAAGCAGCAGACCGGTGCGCTCGAGCCGTTCAGCCAGGACTGGAACGTTGCCCTGAAGCAGGGTTCGTTCGCCACTACCACGTGCCCGGCCTGGGCGCTCGCGCTGATCAAGGCGGGTGCCGGCGACGCGGCGGCCGGGAAGTGGGACGTGACAACGGCGCCCGGTGGCGGCGGCAACTGGGGTGGCTCGTTCCTCGCCGTCCCGAAGCAGGGCAAGCACCCCAAGGAGGCCTACGAGCTGGCCAAGTGGCTGACGGCGCCCGAGCAGCAGAAGCGGATCTTCAAGGAGACCGGCAACCTGCCCAGCCAGCCCGCCATCTACAAGGACGCCGAGGTGCAGGCGACGGTGAACGAGTACTTCAACAAGGCACCGGTGGGGCAGATCTTCGGAACCTCTGCTGAGTCGCTGAAGCCGACGTACCGCGGCACGAAGGACTCGAAGGTCACGCCCATCTTCAACAGTGCGCTGCAGCGTGTGGAGCAGGGCAAGCAGCCCGCAGCGGATGCTTACACGCAGGCGCTGAAGGAAGCGCAGGACGCCGTCAAGTGACGGTGACGCGCACGGTGACCGAGGCGGCTCAGGCCGCCTCGGTCCCTTCTTCTCCTGGCACACAGCCGAAGAGTTCGAAGCTCAGCCGCTGGGACGCGAAGTACACGCCGTACCTGATCATCGCGCCGTTCTTCCTGGTGTTCGGGATCTTCGGCCTCTACCCGCTGGTGTACACGGCGTGGGTGTCGCTGCACGAATGGCAGCTGATCGACGGCAACCTGGGATTCGTCGGTCTCGCCAACTACGCCGAGCTGTTCGGCGACGCCAAGTTCTGGAACGCGCTGGTCAACACGCTGAGCCTCTTCGTGCTCTCGACGGTGCCGCAGCTGCTGGCCGCGCTGGGCCTCGCCGCGTTGCTGGACAGGGGCCTGCGCGGAAGTGCGTTCTGGCGGGCGGGCGTGCTGCTGCCCAACGTCATCTCGGTCGCCGCGGTGGCGCTGGTGTTCGCGCAGTTCTTCGGCCGCGACTTCGGCATCGTGAACTTCCTGATCGGCCTGGTCGGGATCGACCCGATCGACTGGCGCGCGGAGACGTGGGCATCGCACCTCGCGGTGTCCACAATGGTCATGTGGCGCTGGACCGGCTACAACGCGCTGCTCTACCTGGCGGCGATGCAGTCGGTGCCGAAGGACATGTACGAGTCGGCCACTTTGGACGGTGCCTCGCGCTGGCGGATGTTCTGGTCGATCACCGTGCCGTCGATCCGGCCGACGATCCTGTTCACCGTCGTCACCTCGACGATCGGCGGTCTGCAGCTGTTCGCCGAGCCCGCGTTGTTCGACCCCGGGTTCGCCGCCAACAACTCCACCGGTGGATCCGACCGGCAGTTCCAGACGCTGGTGCTCTACATGTACGAGAAGGGCTTCCGGCTGTTCGACGCCGGGTACGCGGCCACCATCGCGTGGATGCTGTTCCTGGTCGTCGTGCTGGTCGCGATCATCAACTTCTCGCTGACGCGGCGCATCGCGGGCAAGGGGTGATCATGAAGCACGCAAAGGCAGGCCCTCTGCTCTACGGGTTCCTGGTCGCCGTCCTGGCGGCCTCGGTGTTCCCGCTGTACTACTCGTTCATCGTGGCGTCGAAGGACAACTCGGTCCTGGGCGAGAAGGTTCCGCCGCTGGTCCCCGGTGGCAACCTGGTCGAGAACATCACGCGCGTCTTCGACACCGTCGACTTCTGGCTCGCCATGCAGAACTCGTTCGTCGTGGCGTCGACCGTGGCGATCTCGAACGTCGTGCTCGGGACGCTGGCGGGTTTCGCGTTCTCGCGGCTGCGGTTCAAGGGGCGGGACACGTTGTTCCTGCTCGTCCTGGGTACTGCGATGGTGCCGACGCAGCTCGGCGTGATCCCGCTGTACATGCTGATGTCCGACCTCGACTGGTACGGCACGCTGCAGGCGGTCATCGTGCCGGTGCTGATCGGGTCGTTCGCCGTGTTCTGGATGCGTCAGGCGTGCGAGGAAACCGTGCCGTACGAGCTGATCGAGGCGGCGCGCGTCGACGGGTGCTCGGTGCTGCGGACGTTCTGGCACGTCGGTTTCCCCGCTGTGCGGCCACAGGCGGCGGTGCTGGGCATGTTCACGTTCATGACCGCGTGGAACGACTTCTTCTGGCCGTTGATCGTGCTGGACCCCAACGACAGCCCGACGGTCCAGGTGGCCTTGTCGACGCTGGCCAGCGGGTACTACACCGACTACTCGTTGATGCTCGCCGGCGCCTCTCTCGCGGTGCTGCCGGTGATCGCGATCTTCGTCCTGCTGTCGCGCCAGATTGTCGGCGGCATCATGCAGGGTGCCCTAAAGGGATGAAACACAGCAGGGATCAAGCCGCAAGGGAAGTGAATGAATGACGACCGACTCGGACGTCGAGGTCGAGCGGGAGGTGCTGACCTTTCCGCCGGACTTCCTGTGGGGAGCAGCGACCGCGGCCTTCCAGATCGAGGGTGCGACCACAGCGGACGGTCGTGGCGCCTCCATCTGGGACACGTTCGCGGCGACGCCCGGCAAGGTGCTGGCCGGTGACACGGGAGAGCCTGCCTGCGACCACTACCGCCGCTATCAGTCCGATGTAGACATGATGGACTCGCTGGGACTGGCCGCGTACCGGTTCTCCGTGGCGTGGCCGCGGATCCAGCCCAGCGGCAGCGGTGCGATCGAGGAGCGCGGTCTCGCGTTCTACGACCGGCTGGTGGACTCGTTGCTGGAGAAGGACATCCAGCCGCTGGTCACGCTGTACCACTGGGACCTGCCGCAGGTCCTGGAGGACTTCGGCGGCTGGCGCAACCGCGACACGGCCTACCGCTTCGCTGACTACGCCGCTCTCGTGCATGAACGGCTCGGTGACCGGGTGCAGGCCTGGACGACGTTGAACGAGCCCTGGGTCTCCGCTTTCCTGGGCTACGGCAACGGAATCCACGCGCCGGGCGTCACAGACGCGGTGGCGTCGCTGGAGGCGGCGCACCACCTGCTGCTGACCCACGGCCTGGCAACGCAGGCGTTGCGCGCGCAGGCACCCGAGTCGCACCGGCTGTCGATCGTGCTGAACTTCAGCACGATCTGGGGAGACGACGACTCGGCCGCTTCCCAAGACGCTGTCCGCAAGGTCGACGGGCTGCAGAACCGCATCCTGCTCGACCCGATCTGCGGCCGCGGCTACCCGCTCGATGTCCTGGAGGACACGGCGTGGCTGGGCGACTGGACGAACGTGGTGCGCGACGGTGACATGGAGACCATCGCCGCCCCGATCGACTGGATCGGCGTGAACTACTACAACCCCACCCGTGTCGCGCCCGCGGATCCGGACTTCGTGCCGGTCGGGCCGCACGCGGGCCTGCGTGGTGTTGCTCTGCAGCCTCCGCAGGGCGAGCTGACCGGCTTCGGGTGGGAGCAGAACGCCGACGCGTTCACCGAGTTGCTGGTGCGGCTGTCCCGTGACGCCGGCGGGCTGCCGCTGGTGGTGACCGAGAACGGTTCCGCGTTCCCGGACGTGGTGGACCCGATGGGCCGCGTCGTGGACGTCGAGCGGACGAAGTATCTGGTGGACCACGTTCGCGCGGTGCACAGGGCGATCTCCGAGGGCGCCGACATCCGCGGCTACCTGGCGTGGTCGCTGCTCGACAACTTCGAGTGGGCAGCCGGGTACTCGCAGCGGTTCGGGATCGTGCACGTCGACTTCGAGACGCAGCGGCGCACGATCAAGGAAAGCGCGGTCACGTTGTCCCGGATCATCGGGCAGAACGGGCTTCCCGCGCAGGGCTACACCGTTTAGCTCAGCAAGGCGGACCGAGGGGGTCTGGCGCTCTCACCCGCGGACACTTCTGTCCGCAGGTGAGAGCGCTCTCTCGTTCTACCTGCGGCGCAGCACGCGAGGATCGGCGTGCAGGTTCTGCCCGAGCCGGATGGTGATGAACTCGTTGTTGTCCGGCTTGCCCGGCGTGCGGCCCGACGACGACGGGAAGTTGTTGTCGTTGAGCACCGCGATCGTGCGGTCGTCGAGGATCGTGACGTCCTCGATCGTGACGAACGGGAACTTGAACGGGTCAGCCTGCCCGCCGATGTGCTTCGGGTTCGCCAGGTTCAGCAGGTCGGCGACCATGGTCTTGTCGAGCTTGCCGTCCTTGTCCCGGTCGCGCTTGTCCGCGAGGTAGACGCGCTTGACGATCGCGTCGGCGCCCTGCGCGCTGTCCCGCTCGATGATCAGCAGCCGGTTCCTGTCGACGGCGATGGCGTCACCGATCGCGAAGTTCGGGCTTTCCAGCTGGTAGAGCCACTTGGTGCCGGTGAACGAGTTGGACGCGATGTCGAACTCGTTGAGGCGCAGCGTGCCCGGCGTGTCACCGGCGACGGTGCCCTCCAGCAGCGCGTTGATCGTCTTGCCGTCGGGGGAGAGCGTGATGCCCTCGAAACCCTTGCTGCCGCCCAGGTTCGGATTGCCGGCAGGGTTCTCGGGAGCGCGCACGCCTGGCAGTGGCGCCGGCGGGGAGAGGAGACGTCCTGCGCGGTCGAAGTGCAGCAGGTAGGGACCGAACTCGTCGCCCATCCAGTAGGTGCCGTCGGCGCCCCTGGTGATCGACTCGATGTCGATGTCGGCACCGGTCAGCACGCGGTCGGCACGGGTGAGCGGGGTCTTGATGTGGCCGTTCGGGTCGGTCAGCGTGATGCCGCCGAGCACGTCGACCGTGTTCTTCGCGAAGTCGGGCGCGATGCGGTGGATGCGCAGCAGGAAGTCCGCGCTGTTGGCCTTGGTGCCGAAGCCGTTGTCGGAGATCGCGTCGAAGGTGCCGTCGCTGTTGCGGACAGGCCGCTGAAGCCCTGGACCGGCTGGTCGGCGAACGGCGGCGTGACGCCGTTGATCGGTGCGGTGCCGAGTGCGGAGCCGCTCGGTTCGCTACCGGGGACGAAGGTCTCCGCGGGAAGTGAGGCGAAGTTCGTCAGAGAGGCCTGCTGGGGAGCCTTCTGAGGGGCCGCTTCAGGGGCGGCGGCAGTGGGCGTGGCCAGCGCGGTGATGGTGAGCAGGGTGAGGCCTGCGGCCAGAGTTCTCCTCATGCCGCGAACCCTATGTCGTCCAGGATCGTTTTACGCATGCTTCGCGTCACGGCAACAACTTCCGGGAACCCTGGAGGACATGACGACGACCTGGCGCATGCGCATCGAACTCAGCGACAGCCCCGGCGCGCTCGCCCGCGTCACAGTCCGGCTGGCCGCCGCAGACTGCAACGTTCTCGCGTTGCACGTGATCCCCGTTCCCGGCGGAGTGCTTGACGAGATCGTCGTGCGAGCGGGCGAAGGCGTGCTCCCCGCCGACCTCGTCGACGCCGTGCGCAGTGAGGGCGGCAAGTGCGTGGGGATCACCAGCGCGGACCTTAGGGATCTCGTCGACGAGCCGACGGCGGTGCTGCGTGCCGCCAGGATGGCGTTGACTGACCCGGACAGGACCGCGGAGGCACTCCGCCAGGTGCTGGCCGCCGATTCGGTGAGCTACGGCGAAGCGGCCGACGGGCAGGTCCAGGTGGGAGACATGGTGGTCAGGCGCGGCTGGGCCAGGTTCACCCAGGTCGAACTCGCACGTGCGCAGGCGCTGCTCGACCTCGTGGACGCGCCGGCGCCCGCGATGCGAGGAATGCTCAGCGATGACGGCGTGGCACTGGTTCTGCGCCCCGGCACCGCCGAGGACGAGGACGCCGTCGGCGGCCTGCACACCCGTTGCTCCATGAGGACGTTGTTCAACCGGTACCACTCCGGCATGCGCACGGTGCCCCGCCGCTGGCTGCACCGGCTGCTCAACCCGCCGCGCCGGCACCACGATCCTCGCCCAGTGCGCGGACCAGGTGGTGGCGCTGGGCCAGCTCATCCAGACCGGCACACCGGACTCCGCCGAGATCTCCCTGCTGGTGGAGGACGCGTGGCAGCACCGAGGCGTGGGCACGGCGCTGCTCGGCGCACTCGCCTCCGAGGCCCGCGCCGCCGGGTATTCCGAGCTCGTGGCGTGGTGTCTGCCGTCGGAAAGCGCTCTGGTGCGAACGGCCGCGCGGGCGGGTCTCGAGGCCACGACACGCCGGGAGGACGGCCTGCTCCGTGTCTCGATCGCGCCACGCGGGCGTGCTCTGAAGGCACCAGTTGCGACGGTCATGGCTGAAAAATCACGATGAACAGCGCGGAAACTCTCCTCGGAGATCGCTTGCAGCTAAGCTGACCAGCGACTCAAAGGTTTTCATCGAGGAGTGGTGGTGCTCGTGTCCAACCACGCGCGTCCGACGTTGGAGGACGTGGCCGCGAGGGCTGGGGTCTCCCGCGCCACGGCGTCACGAGTGCTGAACGCGTCGCCGCGCGTCAGCCCCGAAGCGCTGGAGGCCGTCAACGCCGCCGTGCACGCCCTGGGCTACCAGCCGAACCGTGCCGCGCGTGCTCTCGTGACTCGTCGCACCGGCGCCGTCGCGGTGGTGTTCTCCGAGCCGGAGCCCAAGATCTTCGACGACCCGCACTTCGCCCGCCTGATCCGCGCAGGCGCCCGCGCTCTCGCGGACGTCGACGTGCAGATGGTCCTCATGCTGGTGCACTCGCCGGACGACCAGGCGCGCGCGCACCGGTTCCTGGCCGGCGGCCACGTCGACGGTGCCCTGGTGTTCGCGCCGCACCGCAACGACGAGCTCGTGTCGATCGTGAAGAAGCTTCCGCTGCCGGTGGTGTACGCCGGCAAGCCCTGGGGGTCGTTGCGGGGTATGCACCTCGTCGACAACGACAACGAGGGTGGCGCGGTGCTGGCCACCGAGCACCTGAAGTCGCTCGGGCGCAAGAAGATCGTTCACGTCTCCGGGCCGTTGGACGAGCTGTCCGCCATTGACCGGTTGAACGGGTTCAAGGCCGCTTTGTCGTTGGACGACAAGGGGGCGGCTCGGGTCACCGAGGATGGCGGGTTCACCCGTGAGGGTGGGCGGAAAGCCATGTCTGCTCTGCTGGCGAAGGTGCCTTCTCTGGACGCTGTCTTCGTCGCGTCCGACCTGATGGCAGCTGGGGCTCTTGAGACGCTGCACGAGGCTGGGCGGCGGGTGCCTGAGGACGTTGCCGTGGTCGGGTTTGACGACCATGTCTCCATTGCCGAGCACACCGCGCCGAAGTTGACTTCGGTTCGGCAGGATTCGGATGAGCAGGTCAAGCACATGGTCGAGCACCTGATGAAGCTGCTTCGGGATGAGACTGTGAAGTCGAAGAAGCAGATGCTGCCCACCGTGTTGGTGCGGCGCGAGTCTGCTTGAGGGTTTTGTCAGACCTTCTGAGTACGTTGAGATGTAGGGGTTCCCAGCTCGGGGGTACCCCTGCGGTCGCGTGGGGTTCGTAGGTTGTCTCCCTGTTTCGTTGGCGGCTGCCGGTTTCGTGTCCGTAGGTGGTTGGGGTGCGTTGTCACCTTGCGGGTGCGTGCTTTTCCTGAGGGCTCTGCCCTCAGACTCCCGACACTCCCAAAAGA
>NZ_VSRL01000212.1 GCF_012184385.1 Lentzea indica | reverse complement strand
CGTGACACCGGAGCACGCGCGAACCAGATCTGACTCGAGCACGAGGCCCCTCACCAGCGAGATTCATCGGTCAACTGGCGAAGAGTGTACATCTCACAGGCGCTACGTCGGCACGGCGCTCACCGCCCTGACCGCCGTCGGGTTCGGGCTGACGGTGGTCAGCATCCAGCTCGTTCCGCTGCTCGCCGAGGTGGTGACCTGGCGTTATGCGTTCTTGCTGCTCGCGCCGGGTCCGGTGATCGGCACGCTCGCCATGCTCAGGACCAGGTCGTAGTAGCCGTCGGGGTTGTCCGCGCCGGACCGGCCGTCGATCAGCTCCCGCACGACGTCGCAGTGGCCGGCGTGCTGCGCGGTCTCCGCCACGACGCGGACGAGCAGGTGCCCGAACGTGGTGCCGCGGCGCTCTTCCGGCCACCACGGAACCGACGCGGGCGCGTCCAGCGGCAGGGTCGCGATCGACTCGTCGGAGTGCTTCCAGGCCAGGCGGTACAGGTCGACGATGTACTCGCGGCTCTCGGTGGGCTTGACCCACATGTCGCCGTTCTCCCAGATCGACCCGTCCTCGGCCCACGGCAGCTTGACCGGCGCGGGACGGCCCACGCTGTCGCCGAGGTAGCCGAACTCGATGCCGATCAGGTGCTTCACCAGGCCGAGCAGGTTCGTGCCACTGGGCACGAGCGGACGGCGCGCGTCGTACTCGCTCAGGCCGTCCAACGAAGACAGAACGGACTCGCGCGAGCTTTGCAGGTAGTGGCGGAGATCGTCGGCACTCATGTCTCGGACACTAACGCCGGGGTCCGACAAGTTCTGAGCCCTCTACCACCGGGCGCCGGTGCCGGACTCGACCGGCGATCGAGAAGTGCCCGGGATCTGGCACGAGCATGTCACTTTCGGCTGACTCACCGAGAGTGACGTCCTGGTCAGAGCCGGATCGCTCGAAAGTCGCTCAAGTTTCGCTAGAGCGGCCGCTCGTCTAGGACACAAGCTGACCTCAAGTGGTCATACAGTCCTTCATGTCGGGACAAACGAGCGAAGGACAAGAGCGATGACCAGCACCGAGATCCTCACCGGCGAGCGCGCGGACCTCCTGGAGACCCTCCGGCAGCACCGCTGGTTCCTGACGTTCACCGCGCAGGGCCTCACCGACGAGCAGGCCGCCTCCAGCCCGACGGTCAGCGTGCTCTCGATCGGCGGCTTGATCAAGCACGTCTCGACGGTCGAGGAGAACTGGGTCAAGTTCATCGAGCACGGCACCGCGGCGCTGGAGCCCGGCACGGAGTCGGAGGCCCACGACAGCCACGAGCGCAACTTCCGGATGGAGCCGGGCGAGACGCTGGAGAGCATCCTCGCGCGCTACAACGAGATCGCGGCGTACACCGACAAGCTCGTCGAGACGGTCGACATGGACCTGTCGTACCCTCTGCCGTCCGCGCCGTGGTTCCCCGAGGGCAAGACGTGGTCGGCGCGGCGCGTGTTCGCGCACATCATCGCCGAGACCTCGCAGCACGCGGGCCACGCGGACATCATCCGCGAGACGATCGACGGTCAGAAGACCATGGGCTGAGTGAGGGCTAAGGCCTGGGCGGCGAGAAGGTCGAGAGGAACTGGTCCCGGAAGTCGCTCATCCGCGACACCGGGGCCGACCCTCCCGGCTTGATGCCGTCGTCCCACTTCCAGGCCTCGGTGCGTGAGAGCACAGCGGGATCCTTGGCGACGATCGTGATCGGCACGTCCCGCGACGCACCCTCGCCGGTGACCATCTGCGCCGGCTGGTGGTCGCCGAGGAACACGAACACCAGGTTCTCGTCGCCGTACCGCTCGACGTACGAGATCACCGACTCCAGCGAGTACGAGATGGAATGCGCGTAGTCGGCGCGCACGGCGGCCGGGTCGCGGCCGAAGATCGACTCCGGCGGGTCGTTCGAAGCCGGCATCGTGCGGTAGATCGAGCCGTCGCCCAGCTTGTCCCAGTCCACGGAGTCCGGCGTCGGCGACCACGGCGCGTGCGACGAGACCATCGGGATCGCGGCCATCACCGGCCCGTGCTCCTTCGAGCGCTCAGCGCGTTGGAAGGACTCCAAGGTGAACTGGTCCGGCGTCGTCGCGTACCCGAACCGCGGCCCGGCGTACCCGAGATCAGCAGCGTCGTAGATCTCGTTGTAATGGAAGAAATCGCCTTCCGGCCACGCCTGCGTGATGCCGGGGACGACACCGACCGAGCGCCACGACGACTCGCGGAACGCCCTCGGCAACGTCAGCCGGTCGCTCGCCACGAGGTTGCGGTAGCGCTGCTGGTTGTCGATCCACAGCCCGGACAGAAACGTCGCCTGCGCCATCCAGCTGCCACCGCCGGCGGTCGGCGAGGTCAGGTAGGCGGACTTGGCTGCGTACCCGCGCGCCTTCAACCGCGCGTTGCCATCGGCCAGCTTGGCCGCCACGTCCGGCATGTCCAGGGCCGACTTGCCGTAGCTCTCCACGAAGGTGAACACGACGTCCTTGCCCTGCAACGAGGACAGCAGCCCGGGGTGTCCTCGCAACGCGTCGACCGAAGCCTCGGCGGCGAACACCTCCTGGTCGTGCAGCCCGGCCTGAACGCGCCGGGCGTGGTCCACCAACGACGTCGCGGCGGCATCGGAGTAGACCGGAACCCCAGGCACGGCAAGCGAAACGCACGCCACGGCCACCACGGCCACAGCGCGGACCGCAACCGGGCGTCGCCCGCCGGCCGAGGAACTGAGCCGCAGCACGGACAGCGCGGCCAGCAACACGATTCCCGCTACCAGCGCCACCGCGGCCACAACGGCGAGCACGGAAGCGAAGCGGCCGAACGTGACGTCCACGAAGTCGATGGCGGGCACCAGCAGCGGCCAGTCCAGCACCAGGTCGAACGGCCGGTACAGCACCATGTCGAACCCGATGTCCATGATCTTGACGACCGTGAACAGCCCCAGCGCGATGCCACCGGCGATCGCGGCCGGCTTGCGGAACCGGTCCGGCAGCAGCACCAGCACCATGACGCCGACCAGGCCTTCGAGCGGCACGCGCAGGAACGCCTCCGGGGTGAACTTCTCCAGGTCGCTCGGTGCGATGAGCACGAACAACACGAACAGCCCTGCCAAGACAGTGGCCGTCCGACGCAGCAACATCCTCACCGAGAATCCCCTTTCCTCACCTATGAGGTAAACGCGGCCCGACCCGCGACCGGTTCAACTGCACTACCATCGAGTCCGTGACCCGCCCGCACGTTCTGCTGAGCGTCGCCGTCAGCCTCGACGGCCACATCGACGATCGTGGAACCGAGAGGTTTCCGCTTTCCAACGCCGAGGACTTCGATCACGTCGACCGGATGCGCGCGGAGTCGGACGCGATTCTGGCCGGAGCCGAGACGCTGCGACGCGACAACGCGCGCCTGCTCGTCTACAGCGACGAGCGGCGCGCGCAGAGAATAGCCGACGGCAAACCGGAGTTCCCACTGCGGGTCACCGTCACCAGGAGTGGCAAACTGGACCCTGAGCTGCGATTTTGCACTGCGGGGCGCCCGGCTCGTCTACTCGGCGACCACCCCGACCACGGTGGACCACCTCGCGGAAACCAAAACCTTCAGCAATTTCTCAGAGATTCTGGATGACCTTGGCGCGCGGGGCGTGAGAAAGCTCATGGTCGAAGGTGGCACGAGCATTCACACCGCGTTCCTCAAAGCGGGACTCGCCGACGAGATCAGGGTCGCGGTCGCTCCGATGCTGATCGGACAGGCGACGGCTCCGCGTTTCGTGAATCCCGCCGAATTCCCCGGTGGACCGGCACGCCGATTCCACCTGGCGGACGTCACGAAAGTCGGGGACGTCGCCGTGCTGCGCTACTTCCCGAAAGTCAGCTCTTCCGGCCCGTGATCTTCGAAAGCAGGCCGAAGATCTGCTCGCGACGGTAGATCGCGATGATCAGCGACCACACCACGAAGATGATCGGCATCGTGGCGGCCTTGAAGCCACCGTTCGTCACCAGGAAGAGCTCGGTGAGCGCGGCGCCGCCCATGATGCCGGCGAGGGCCAGTGCCGCGATGCCGCAGATGCGCGGGATCACCAGGCCGATCGCGGCGGCGATCTCCAGGACACCCGTGAAGTAGCGGAACCACTGGCCGAAGCCGATGTCGTCGAACTTCGCGACGAACTGGTCGGTGAACAACGCGTAGCCGTTCATGACGAACTGCACGGCGAGCACGATCTGCAAGATCCAGACGACGATGTTGCCGATCTTCGCCGCGGTGGAGGTCTGCTCAGACATGACGGGATCCTCCCACCGAAACACCGGCATTACGCCACAGCCACCGCACATCGCGACCGAACGACCACACCAACGATGCAAGCGCGAGACCGACGACAACAGCCGCGAACGGGATGACGCCCGAGGCCGCCACGACCAGGAAGATTCCCTGCACCGCGGCCACGACCTTGCGCGCGTAGCTGGCAGGCAGCGGCGCGTTCATCCAGCTGAAACGCCACGACGCCGCCACGAACACGTACCGCATGAGCCCGATCGCGAGCACCCACGGACCCATGTGCACCGCCACGTACGCGCTCAGCACCAGGATCAGGAACGCGTCGACCTCCATGTCGAACCGCGCGCCCAGCGCCGTCGATGTTCCCGTACGACGAGCGACCTGGCCGTCCACCCAGTCGAGTGACAAAGCGACTGCGGCGAGCGTCACGACCAGCGCGACCGGCACGTCCTGGCCAGCGCGGTCCGCGACCAGCGCGGTGACGGCGCCGACCATCAGGCCGCGGGCCAGAGTGACCCGGTCAGCGGGCCCCAAAGACGCCGTGCGGTGGCGTTGCATGCCGTAGCCGAGGAACGCCCACGTGGCGAACCCGTAGGCCAGACCGGCGGCCCAGCCCAGCGGCCCGAGCCCGGCGGTGACACCGACCACGCCCAGCAGGAGTACCTGTGCGGCGGCCCAGACGGCAGGCTCCCGTACGACAGCGGGTGTCCTGGTGTGCTGAAGTGTGATCATCAGGTGCCCCTAGTGGACTTCGTGCGGCGGAGGTGTTGTGAGTGACACGTACGGCGAGTGCCTTTTGGCTCAATGAATCCGGAAAAGGAGAGGTTCGGCAGGTCGCACTGCCCGAACCGGGTCCGGGCGAGGTCGAGGTGCGCACGCTGTTCTCCGGGGTCAGCCGCGGCACGGAGACCCTCGTCTTCCGCGGTGGCGTGCCGGAGAACCAGTACGCGGTGATGAGGGCTCCCTTCCAGGAGGGCGACTTCCCGTGGCCGGTCAAGTACGGGTACCTCAACGTCGGTGTCGTTGAACACGGGCCCGAACAACTGCGCGGGCGCACGGTGTTCTGCCTCTATCCACATCAGACTCGTTACGTGGTCCCCGAATCCGCGGTCACGCCGGTGCCCGACACCGTTCCTGCTGCTCGCGCGGTGCTCGCGGGCACCGTCGAGACCGCGGTGAACGCCGTGTGGGACGCGCACCCGTTGATCGGCGACCGGATCGCGGTGGTCGGCGGAGGCATGGTCGGATCGAGCATCGCCGCCGTGCTGGCGACGTTCCCCGGCGCGCGCGTCCAGCTCGTGGACGCGGATCCCGGTCGTCAGGTCATCGCTGATCAGCTCGGCGTCGGTTTCGCCTTGCCTGGCAACGCACTCGACGGCTGCGACCTCGTCTTCCACGCCAGTGCGACGGAACCAGGCCTCACCACGGCGCTGAACCTGCTCGCACCAGAGGGCCGCGTCGTCGAGCTGAGCTGGTATGGCGACAGGAAGATCGCGGTGCCGCTGGGCGAGTTCTTCCACTCGCGCCGGCTGACGATCCGCAGCAGCCAGGTCGGCACCGTCGGCCGCCAGGACCGCACCTACGCCGAACGCATGGCGCTCGCTCTCGATCTGCTCGCGGACGACCGGTTCGACGCGCTCATCACGGGCGACAGCGCGTTCGAGGACTTGCCGGACGTCATGCCGAAGCTGGCCGGCGGCGAGATTCCGGCGCTGTGCCACCGGATTGACTACGGTCAGGGCCATGTTTCCGAGTGACACCACGGTCGACGTCCGCGACCAGCGCGTGGCGGTGCTCCCTGTCGGCAGCACCGAGCAGCACGGTCCGCACCTGCCGCTGGCCACGGACTCGGTGATCGCGTGGACGATCGCGTCGGAGATCGCGGCGAAGCACCCGGTCCGGCTGCTGCCGCCGGTCCAGTTCTCGTGCTCGCAGGAACACGCCGGCTGGCCTGGCACCGTCAGCATCTCCGCGCGCACGTTGATCTCAGTGGTCACGGACATCGCGGACTCTTTGCGGCGCAACGGGGTCACGAGCCTGGTCCTGGTGAACGGCCACGGCGGCAACTACGTGCTGTCGAACGTCGTGCAGGAAAGCGAAGGCCTGGCACTGTTCCCAGGACGTGACGACTGGGCGTTCGCGCGGGAGAAGGCCGGCATCGAAACCTCGGCGTACAGCGACATGCACGCGGGTGAGCTGGAGACCTCGATCCTCTTGCACGCTCACCCCGATCTCATCCGTCCCGGCTACGAAACCGCTGACCACCTGGCGGAGGACCGGCGGCACATGCTCACCCTGGGTCTGGCGCCGTACACGGAGTCCGGCGTCATCGGGCGTCCTTCGCTCGCGTCAGCGCGCAAGGGCGAGCTCCTGCTCGCGGGGCTGGCCGAGTCGTTCCGCCACTACCTCGACCTGTTCGGTCTTGGCGGCGCGGCGACGTGAGGTGAACAGCACGACCGCACCCGGCAGGCTCGCGATCAACGCCAGCACCCCGTAGACGATGCCGGTGGTGAAGCCCCGCTGGGCACCCAGTCCGGCGGCGGCGAAGGCCACCGCGAGGAACGCCTCGCGCGGGCCGAACCCGCCGATGTTGACCGGGATCGCCATGATCAGCAGCGCCAGCACGACGACCGGCGCGAGCTGGGTGATCGTGGCGTCCGACCCGGCGGCGCGCGCGGCGACCACGAACATCGCCACGTACCCGGCGACCGTGGCCGCCGACAGCCCGATGACCGCCGGCCACGTCTTCAGCGACAGCAGCCGGATCCCGTCCGCAAGCGTGTGCACCAGGACGCGGCGCACCGGCCTGATCTGCCAGCCGACGACAGCGGCAACGGCCAGACCGGCGAGAACGAGCCCGACGGTGGTGCCGCTCGGTGCGAGGTCGAGGCCGGGCGCGGGGTGCGTGAGCAGCACCGCGAGCCCGATCCCGATGAGCACCATCTGGCCGGCGAAGCGCTCGAAGAACACGGCGCGCACGCCACGTCCGACATCGCCCGACTCACGTCCGTGGTTGACCGCGCGGTGCACGTCGCCGAGCACGCCCGCGGGCAGCACGGCGTTGACGAGCAGCGCCCGGTAGTAGTCGCTGACCGCGGTGCCCATGGACAGCGACAGGCCGAGGCGGCGCGCGATGAGCACCCAGCGACCGGCGCTGAGCAACGTCGTCGCGAACCCGATCGCCAACGCGGCGGCGACGGAGAACGCGTCGATCGCGCGCAGTCCGTCCAGGAAAGCCCCGGTGCCCAGGCGCAGGCCCAGACCGACCAGGATCGCCACCGCCAGCAACAGGCGAAGCCACGGCCAGAAACGTTTCATCAGGCAGCTCCCCAGATCATGATTTGGCGGGTATCGCTAGCAGGTCGACGTGATGGACCACCGCTGAGGCCGTTGACCTGCGGCGCAGGTACTCGGACGCCTCTGCGGCGCGTGCGGGTTCCTGCTCGACCGCCGCACCGACCCAGCCCTTGAGCCACTCCCCGAGCAGGGAATCAGCATCCAGTCGCCAGGGGCTCTGTGCCGTTCGAACCGAAGCGCCGGCTGCCACGAATGCCTCTTCAGCAGCGGCCGGAGCGTCCGGTCCGAGGAGCCTGCGCCCGTCCACGACGCGGCGCTGGTGAGCGTTGAACGCGTCCTGGAAGGCGGCGTCGAGCGGCTCGGCCGGGTCGAACTCGATCCGGCCTGCCACCGAGAGCGTGAACAGTGCGGGCACATGTGCTTCTACGCATGCAACCGCCAGAGCGTTCATCTCGTTGGTAGTGAGCAAGTCGAGCAATGCGGAGCAGGTGACCAGGTCAGCGCCCTCGAGTTCGGCGGCGTTCAGGGACGTGAGGTCGCCCTCACGCGTCTCGACGGTGACGTCCTTCAGCTCGCTCATGCTGGCCTCGGCCAGCTCGAGCAGCCGGGGGTCGCGGTCGTGCAGCACCCAGTGCTGTACGCCGCCGAGCCTCCCGGCGAGCCATCGTCCCATCGATCCCGTGCCACAACCCAGGTCACGGATCGTCAGGGGGTTTCGGTTCACCAGAGTTGCGCGGACCACTTCAACAAGCTCCGTCGAGCGTGCCTCGGCGTCCGCTTTCTCCCGCAGTGCCAGCCATTCCGGCGCGAAGGTCATGGCCGCAGACTAGCCAGCACCCTCCGCAGGTCCTCTGTGGATTCGTCCCAAGTGGACAGGTGCACCCGTCGCGCCAGCGCTTTGGCCTTGAGTTCCGCGCGGAATTCCTGATCTTGGAACCAGCGGGTCAGTGCAGCTTCGAATGCTTTTTCGTCGCCCGCCGGGAGCAGCAGACCGCCGTCTCCGAGCGCGTCAGGCACCGAGCTCGCGATCACCGGCAAACCGTGCGCGAGCGCCTCGGTCACGACCATCCCGTAGGTCTCAGCACGAGAGGCCAGCACGAACAGGTCAGCCTTGGCGTATGCGCTGGTCAGAGCCTCACCGGTGAGCGGTCCCAGGAAGCTGACACGATCATCTTCGGGCAGTTGCTCCCTGAACGGGCGGAGAGGACCGACGCAGGCGAGCCGCCAGTCGTGGTCGATCTTCCGCAGGGCTCTGATCAGCAGGTCGTGCCCCTTGCGGGGTGTGATCGAGGCAACGCAGATGAGGTGGCTGACACCATCCGTGCCCGGCGCTTCCGGCGCCGGATCGGTCCCCGGAACGACGACGTGGACGTGGTCGAGCCCATGCCTGGTCTTGATGTTGCGCGCGGCAGTCGGGCTGGTGGCGACAACGGCGCTCGCAGCCCGCAGGACCTGGCGTTCCTTGGCGTCGAGAAGGCGCGCCGTCTCGGCATCGAGCCCGGTCTCGTCGGCCAGCGGCAGGTGCACGAGCACGGCGAGCCTGAGCCGTCGCGCATGCGGGACGACCACTTCAGGCAGACCGCAGGCGACCAGGCCGTCCAGGAGGACGACGTCCCCGTCCGGGATCCGCGCAAGCGTTTGCCGCAGCGCCGTGACGTCGTGCGGAATCGGCCAGTCACCAGCGACGGTCAGGCGGTTGAGCCCTGCCCCGACCCGCAGGTCGTAGACGTTGCCGCCGCTGGGACTGCCCGGATCGTCGACGTCAGCCGGAAGGACGAAGTGCACGTTCGTAGCCGGCCCACGCCACATGGGACTCGTGAAGTGTGACGGCGATCGCATCGATCCCGTGAGCACCCTCACCCAGAGCGCCCTCGGAGATCTTCTCCGCGAGCTGGTCCGCGATGTGCTTCGCGAGCCACTCCGTGGACGTGTTGATGCCTGCGAACTGCGGTTCCTCGTCCAGGTTGCGGTAGTTGAACGCCGCCAGGACCTTGTTCAGTTCCTGCGTCGCGAGTCCGATGTCGACAACGATGTTGTCCGAATCGAGTTCAGCACGTTTGAACGTTGCGTCCACCAGGAACGTTGCTCCATGGAGACGTTGTGCCGGACCGAAGACCTCGCCGCGGAAACTGTGGGCGATCATGACGTGATCGCGGACGGTGATGCTGAACAGGATGACCTCCGCTGTGCGGTCGGGTTACGGTGCGACCTCGCATCCGAGCGTAGTTGAACGCTCGGGAGGCGCCTGGTGACGAGGGGACCCGAGATGTTCGAACAGGCCTTCAACGACGAAGACGTGGCGGAGTCCGACTTGGTGACCCGCCGTGGCACCTTCCGCGCAGTCGCGTTCCGCGCGGACGGCCACGAGCACATGGCCCTCGTCTACGGCAAGACGAAACTGCGCGAGAACGTCCTCGTGCGCATCCACTCGGAGTGCATGACCGGCGACATCTTCGCCGCCATGCGCTGCGAGTGCGGCGAGCAACTGGACGCCGCGCTGAACACCATCGTCCGCGAAGGCAGCGGCATCCTCGTCTACCTGCGCGGCCACGAGGGACGCGGAATCGGTTTGGTGGCCAAGGTCCGCACCCACGTGCTCCAGGACGCCGGAATGGACACCCTGGACTCCGCGACCTCCCTCGGCCTGCCCGTGGACGTCCGCGACTACACCCCCGCGGCCCGAGTGCTGCGGCACCTGCGCGTGCAGTCGGTGCGCTTGATGTCCAACAACCCGGACAAGATCGCGGCCCTCGAGGACAACGGCATCCCGGTCACCTCGCGGGTGCCGCTGCTGATGGCCCCGAACTCGCACAACATCGCGTACCTGACGGCCAAGCGCGACCGCCTGGGTCACGACCTGCCGCAGGTCGACTCCTTCACGTTGCCGCATGCCCGCTGACCGTTGCTTTCCCAGCATGTGGAGCGCAAGATGTTCCGATGCTGGCGCTGCGAGCTGGGCGTGCCTTCGACGGTGAGCACTCGCTCGCCGGCCCCGTCACGGTCATCACCGAGAACGGCACGATCACGGCGATCGAGCAGGGCCATCCCGACGTGCCGGACGCCGAGGTCGTCGACCTCGGCACGGCCACCGTCCTACCCGGACTGATCGACACCCACGTCCACCTCGGCGCGGACAGCGAGATCGGCGCACTCGACCGCATTCCTGCGTACTCACCGGAACAGCTGGACGCGGTGATCAAGGAGAGCCTGGAACGCCAGCTCAAAGCCGGTGTCACCACCGTCCGCGACCTCGGCGACCACCAGTGGTCCGTGATCGACCAGCGTGACCGGCACCGGCAGCGCGTCCTCGGCTCCGGTCCGCCGATCACCAGCAAGCAGGGCCACTGCTGGTCGATGGGCGGTGAAGCGACCGGCGAGGACGAGCTCCGCAGGGCCGTGCGGGAGCGAGCCGAGCGACGGGTCGACGTCGTCAAGATCATGGCCAGCGGCGGGTTCGCGACTCCCGGCACCGCTGTCTCCGACTGCCAGTTCACCGAGCAGGAACTGCGCGTCGTGGTCGAGGAAGCCCACGCGCACGGGCTGCCGGTCACCGCCCACGCCCACAGCCTGGCCTCGGTGCAGCGGGCCCTGGCCGCGGGTGTGGACGGCATCGAACACATCTCCTGCCTGACCGATCACGGCATGCACGTCCCCAGGGACCTGCTGGACGCCTTGACGGAAGCCGACATCACCGTCTGCCACACGCTCGGTGTCTCGCAGGAACCGCCACCCTTCATCAGGGAGGCGTGGGAGAAGGTCGGCATGAGCTACGCCGGCAAGGTCAGCATGGCCGGCCTGATGTACGACCACGGCGTCAAAACCGTCGCCGGCACCGACGGTGGCATCGCCAAGGGCAAGGAGCACGGGGTCATCGCCTACTCCGTTGCCCATCTCGTCAAGGGCGGCGTGCCGAACGCGGCCGCACTGGCCGCCGCCACGAGTCAGGCGGCGAAAGCGCTGAACGTCACCAAGGGCATGCTCAAGCGCGGCTGGGATGCGGACATCATTGCCGTGCAAGGAGATCCGATGCGGGACATCACGGCGTTGCACCACGTGACCACCGTGATCATCGGCGGTCAGATCGTGACGACGACCTTGCCGATCGACCGTCGCGTGTAGACGTAAGAGATGGCGTCAAGCGCCTCGGACAAAGGGAAAGTCCGGTCCACCGCGGGCTTCACCGTGCCCGCCTCGATCATCACTCGCAGCTCGTCGAAAACCTCGCCTCGTTCCGTTGACAGCAGCAGAGAGAACTTCTGCGGCACGAACGGGTTCAGCGCCATCGCCCGCAACGCGCGGTCGAACCCGCCGAGCAACGGCCCCGAGGTCTCCGAGCCCACCAGCACGACGGCGCCGCGTGGAGTCACGGCCCGGCGCAGCCGCGACAGCGACCGGTGCCCGCCGCAGTCCAGCACGAGGTCGTACGTACCGGTGAAATCCGCGACCGTGTAGTCGACGACCTCGTCGGCACCCAGCGACCGCACCAGCGACACCTTCGACGTGCTGCACACGCCGGTCACGTGAGCACCTGCCGCCTTGGCGATCTGCACTCCGTACGATCCGACACCACCACCAGCGCCGAGGACGAGAACCCGTTGCCCCGGCTGAACTCCCCGTAGTCCCTGCAACGCCGTCCCGCCGGAGATCGGCACCGCGGCAGCCTCCGTGAACGACAGCCCGGCCGGCTTCGCGGCGAGTTGCGAGACCGGTGCCACCGCGTACTCGGCGAACGCTCCGAGGCAGGTGCCGAACACCTCGTCGCCCACCGCGAACTCCGTGACGCCGGCCCCCACCGCCGACACGACGCCGGCGACGTCCCTGCCCAGGACCGGCGTCTTCGGCGCGCGGAACCCGAACCCCATGACCCGCATCAGGTACGGCCGTCCGCTCAGCACGTGCCACGTGCCCATGTCGACGCCCGCGGCCCGCACCTCCAGCAGAACCTCACCTTTCCCAGGCACAGGCACATCCACGTCACCGAGCGCGGCAGATCCATATCTTCGTGACACCACAGCTTTCACGTCGTCTCCTCCTCCGGGTACTGGAAAACCTCTTCGAGCGACACCTTGAACACGCGCGCGATCCGGAACGCCACCTCCAGCGAGGGCGAGTAGCGCCCCTGCTCGATGGCGATCAACGTCTGCCGCGTCACGCCGATGGCGGAAGCGAGATCCGCCTGCTTCATCTCGCCGTGCGCGAACCGCAACGCACGGATGGAGTTCGTGACTCTCGTCGGCTTCACTGCATGCCCCGCCGATAGGCCACGATCTTCGCGACGGAACCGAGCACCGCGGACAGCACGAAGCACAGGTAGAGCACGTTGGCGATCCAGAAGTGCGCGGCCTCGAACATCGCCAGCACCATCGCGGACACACCGCCGATCACAACGAACGACTGGCCGATGTGGTCACCGAATCGGCCGATCTCGTGGTCGCGTTCGTCGGCCTGCAGGCCGTCGTTGCGCGACGCGATGCCGAACGAGATCCCCGCCACGATTCCGGCGACGATCCCGATCCCGATCGTCCACAGCATCGCGCCGATGTACGGCACGTCGGCCAACGGCTGCCCGTCCATCCGACTCAGGACGAGCACGACATACACGGCATAACCGACTACGGCGATGACCCCCAAGGCCCACGCCTGCTTCTCCTCGTACGCCACGGCCCCGCTCCCGATGTCAAAGAAACCTGACACGACCAAGGTAAAGCGAAGCGGACACCGTGTCAAACATCTTTTACTTGATCGACGCGTCCGTATGGCGGTCGACGGCCACCGATCGGCCCCATAGCGTGCGGCTCATGCTCCGTCCGATCCTTGTTGCGTGCGCGCTTGCCCTCACGGCGTGCGGTCATGCCGTGACGGCGGAACCACCCGCCGTGGCACGTACCCCGCAGCCGCAGCACACGCCGGCGGCAGCACCTCTCGTCGCCACGCCCGAGGTCTGCCCGATGCCCGACAGCGGGCTGGAGTGCAACTTCCAGAAGCGCGTCAAGGCCGCGCAGGACTACGCCGAGACGAGGCCGGGCACCGTCGGCATCGTGCTGCGCGACCGCAAGACCGGGGCGATGTGGCGCAACGGCCACGCGGGCGACCTGACGTGGACCGCGTCGACGATCAAGCTCGCGATGGTCGTGAACCTGCTGGAGCGCCACCGCGCCGGCAAGATCAAGCTCAGCAGCGAAGACCGCAAGCTGATGACCGCCATGCTGCACAGTTCCGACGACGAAGCAGCGAACACGCTGTGGAAGCGGTACGGCGGCACGACGTTCAACGCGGCGTTCGGCAAGTACGGAATGACCGAATTGGTGGCACAAAAGGGATATTCGGCCACGTTCCCCTACTGGGGCTACGAGAAGTGCACGACGAACGACCTCGACCGGCTGATCAACTACATTCTCGACACGGTGCCCGCGGCAGACCGCGACTACATCACCGGACAGATGCGCCAGGTCGGCCCCGAGCAGCAGTGGGGCGTCTGGGGACCGGACTCCGGCGCGAAGAACGGCTGGTCGGAGGAGGACGGCGGCTGGGTGATGAACTCCGTCGGGTTTGTCGGGCCGGACGCGCGCTACACCGTCGCGATCATGAACAGCCTCAAGGGCGAGGGCGGCTACGACGAGGGCCGCGAGACGGACACGGAGATCACCCGCATCCTGTTCCGCTGATTCGCCTGCGGCTCCCCCGCTCCGCGTGGCACCCTGGTGCAGGCACGGTCTGCTTTGGGGGAGAGCGGAATGTGGCTGATCAGAACACTGGGACCGATCAGGGTGGAGCGCCAGGGCGAGGAGATTCCGCTTGGCCCGCCGCAGACACGCACGGTGCTCGCGCTGCTCGCCGCCAGCGCCAACGAGGTCGTCTCGATCGAGACCATCATCGACGAGCTCTGGGGCAGCTCACCGCCCGCCTCGGCGAGAACCCAGATCCACGGCATCATCTCGGCGTTGCGCCGCCTGCTCGGCCACGACCGGATCGCGACCGACCGGCCCCGCGGCTACCGGCTGCGCGCCGCCGCGGACGAGCTGGAGACCTGCCTGTTCCACGACGACCTGGAGTGCGCGCGCAAGATGCTCGCCCAGGCGCCGTCGCACCGGGCGCGGCCAGGTTGCGTCGCGCACTCGCCCGCTGGTGCGGTCCCGCCCTCGCGGACCTGCGCAACCACTCCTGCAGCCGGCTGGAGGAGGCCCGTGTCCAGGCGCTGGAGGAACGGGTGGCGGCCGATCTGGATCTGGGCCGCGGCGCCGACCTGGTCGGCGAGCTGACGGAGCTGGTCACCGAACACCCGTTGCGCGAACGGTTCCGGGCTCAGCTGATGACCGCGCTCGCGCAGTCGGGCAGGCTCGCGGAGGCGTCGAGCGCGTACAGCGAGTTCCGCACGACGCTGGTCCGAGAGCTCGGTGTCGAGCCCTCGCCCGGCCTGCGTGCCCTGCACACCAGCATCCTGCGCGGCGAGGTGGCCGGCTGGTGGGTCCAGCCGGCCACCCGGTCACTGAGCCGGTAGGGACCACCTCAGGGGCAGATCCTCAGCGACGTCACACGGTTGCGGTGCGCGGCGATCAGGTTGCCCTGGGCACCACCTTCGACGGCGAAGATCAGGTTGTTGAAGCCGCCGGCGTCGTAGTAGCACCACAACTCGGCGCGACGGTTGGAGAAGCTCTCCATCGTGTTGTTCAGCCGCGCGGGCCGGAGGAGTCCGCGAGGTCGCCGTCACCGCTGGCGAACGACCCGTACCCGTGCCCGCCGTTCAGCCCGGCGAAGATGCAGCTGCGGTTGGCCGGACAGTGGTCGAAGTGCTGTGCGCCCACATCGGACTTCGTGTACACGTACACGTTCGACGGCACCTGCGTCCCGGCCGGCGCAGCCGACGCGGCCG
>NZ_VSRL01000211.1 GCF_012184385.1 Lentzea indica | reverse complement strand
CCGGCAAGAGGGTGGTGGGTTAGCGGGCGGTGGGCTGGCGAGCGGTGGGCAGGTCACACCGGGCCCGTTGCCGTCCTGGCCCGTCAAGTCCGGCCCGCTGGTCAGCGGACCTGTCGCCCCGCCGGTCCCCGTACCGCCCCGCAGACGCCGCCCGATCGGCCTGATTCTCTCGGCGACGCTCACCCCGCTGTTCCTGGTCGGTGCGCTGGTCCTGTTGTACGTCACCGTGTTCAAGCCGATGTTCACCAACATCGGCCTGACCGACGGCCCCGCGAGCACGCCCGCGATGCAGCCCGTCCTGACCCTGGGCCCGGAAGGCGACATCCAGCACAACTCGCTGATGGGGTTCCGCAACTCCTGCCTCACCTGGGTGCCGGCGAAGGGCGCTCCGAAGATCGAGTCCAAGCACCGGGTCGGCTGCTACGCGGAGCACGACGTCGAGCCGCTGGACTCGGTTCTCGCAAACACCGAGATGGAGAAGGACGTGCCGTACCCCGGTGTCGAGGAGCTGACGAAGATCGGCGGCACCGGGTGCACGCGCACGTTCCTCTCGTCCAAGGTGAACGGCCAGGACAAGGAGAAGACGTTGCGGTACTGGGTGATCATCCCGACCGCGGAGGCGTGGAAGGTCAGGACCGAGAACGGCTATCGCAGCTCCAACCGCCTCATCTACTGCTTCGTGGGCAAGGCCGACGGCACGAAGCTCACCGAACCGCTGATGAAGAGCTGATCTGTCACATTCCGGCGTGGAATTCGGTCTTGTAGGTGGAACCCACGAGAGGACGGTCGGCATGTCATACCCGGAGAAGGTCTACTTCGGCGAGGGCGGCGAGGTCAGCGCGCGCTTCCGCCCGGCGAGCACCCCGCCCGACACCGGTGCGCCCGGCGACGGCATCCACTACCTGGCGACCACCGACGTCACGCGCGGCGAGTTCGGGCTGTACCGGGTGATGATGAAACCGAAGGCCGGTGGGCCGAAGACGCACTTCCACCGCACGATCTCGGAGTCTTTCTTCATCCTCAGCGGAACTGTCCGTCTCTACAACGGCGACAAGTGGGTTGACGCGGAGGAGGGCGACTTCCTGCACGTGCCGCAGGGCGGGCTGCACGCCTTCCGCAACGACGCCGACGCGCCGGCAGAGATGTTGCTGCTCTTCACGCCTGGTGCGCCGCGTGAGGAGTACTTCGAGAAGCTGGGCCAGATCGCGGAGGCCGATCGCGCCGCGTTCCTCGACAAGCACGACTCGTACTTCGTCGAGTGAAGCCGTCACCGCCCGGCCTGTTCAGCGAACAGGCCGGGCGGTGAGATCAGTCCTCGACGACGATGGCCGCCGCCGGGCAGACGGCGGCCGCGTGCCGTACGTCGGCCAGCCGTTCCGAGGGCGGGCTGGCGTCCAGCAACGCCACCAGCCCGTCGTCGCGCTGGTCGAACACGTCATCGGCGGCCAGAACGCACTGCCCCGCCCCGACGCACTTCTCCTGGTCCACCACGACCTTCACCGCGACCTCCAGGTGACGGGCAGCTCGGCGACACCACCGGTGAGGGTGGCGCGGACCTCGAGCTCGTCAATGTCCTTGGCGAGCCTCAACTCGGGCAGGCGACGGGCCAGCGCGGAGAACACGACGCGCAGTTCCGTGCGAGCCAGCGAGGCGCCGATGCAGAAGTGGGCGCCGTGGCCGAAGCCGAGGTGTGTCCTTTCGGGACGGTCGGGGTTGAACGTCTCGGCTTCGCTGTACACGTCCGCGTCGCGGTTGGCCGCGTTGATCGAGAGGACCAGCGCGTCACCGCGGCGGATCGTCACGCCGGCGATGTCGACGTCCTCCCGCGCGTACCGCAGGAGGCCGAGGTCGCCGGGTGCACCCAGGCGCATGATCTCCTCGACCGCCGCGTCGACGTGGCCGTCGGGGTCGGCGACCAGCGCGTCCCAGTGTTCGCGGCGGGTCAGCAGGAACAGGGTGCCGAGGCCGATGCGGTTGACGGTGGTCTCGTGGCCCGCGAACAGCAGCCCGACGCAGAGCCGGACCATCTGCTCGTAGTCGAACGACGGGTCCTCGCTCTGGGCGCGGACGAGGTCGGAGATCACGTCCTCACCGAGCTGCGGGCGCTTGGTCTCGACGAGACCGACCATGTAGCGGAAGAACTCCTCGCGCGCCCGATGGGCTTCTTCTCCGATCTCGGTGCCCGCCATGCGTTCGGACAGCGACGCGAAGAGCTCGTGGTCGGCCTCCGGCACCCCGAGCAGCTGGCAGATCATGGCCACGGGCAACGGGAAGGCGAGCCCGGAGTGCAGGTCGACCACACCGGTGGTCTCGTGCTCCGCGATCAACCGATCCAGGTAGCCCTCGACCAACCGTCCCATGTGGTCGGACAGCATCCGCATCCGCTTGGCGGAGAACGCCGGGGTCAGCAGGCGGCGCATCCGCGCGTGGTCCGCTTCCTCGGTCTCGTACTCGCCGGTCGGCCCGTCCTGCACCGCGGCGGTCGAGATGCGCGACGCGCGTTCCGGGTCCGGGTGGGAGCGGCCGAAACGCTTGTCGCCCAGCAGGAGGCGGACCTCCTCGTACCGGGTGACGAGCCAGGCGGGGTCGCCGGCCGGTGTCGTGACGGGCGTGATCGGTGCCTCCCGGCGGAGCACCTCGTAGAGCGGGGCGAGATCGAGGACGTTCGGCCTGGCGAACGGCAGCTGAAGGCGTTTGGTGGCAGTGCTCATGACTCGACCGTAGCGATTGTTGGCACTCTCTGCCACTAAATGTTGCGGACGGGTGACGTGCTTAAATCGCCCGATGACGGATGTTGTGGCAGAAAACGGTGCGCCTCGGAGGGGCCGGCCGCCGGTGAGCGATGAGCAACGTCAGCGGCAACGCCTGGACATCTCGCGCCACGCCGTGCGGCTGTTCGCCGCACAGGGTGTCGCCGGCACGTCGGGGGAGCAGATCGCCCAGGCCGCCGGCGTCTCCGAGCGCACGTTCTGGCGCTACTTCCCGCACAAGGAGAGCTGTGTCGAGCCGTTGCTCACCAAGATGGTCGACGCCTTCTGCACGGTCCTGCACGCCTGGCCGCCCGAGCTGGAGCTGATCGATCACCTGCGCGAGGCCTACACCCCGGTGCTGGACTCGTCGTCGGACGAGGACGTCGACGCGGTGCTCTCCGTCGTACGGCTGACCCACCACGAACCCGCGTTGCGCGCCGCCTACCTGATGCTCCGCGAACGGGCGGAAGACGCGTTGGCGGACGTGCTCGGCCCGCGGCTGGATCTGCCGGCCGACGCGATCGAGGTCCGCGTGCAGGCCGCTGCGATGAGCGCCGTGCTGAGGGTCGCGACCGACGACGTCGCCCAAGCCTCGGCCGAGGGCGTCACGAAGGAGACGCTGGAGGGGCACCGGGAGCAGATGGCCAGCGCGGTGAGCCAGGTCTTGCGCGGCCTGTCCCAGAAGCGGTAGTCATTCCTGCCGATGGGCGAACCCGGCAAAAGTGGACGTCCATTTTCCGGAACTGATGAGAGTGTTCGGTGCATTCCGGCTTCGATTTAGATCGATCGGGGCAATGCGGGGTGTGCGGTTACCGGAATCATGGAACGATGGGGATCGACCGGTCGTTCTGGGGGTTGCTCGACGCGGCCGACCGCACAGCGTTGCGAGATGCGGCGACCTGTGTCGAATTCGCACCCGGTTCGGTGATCTGCCATCAGGGCGACCAGTCGCGGAACGTGTTGGTGGTTTCGCGCGGCAGGGTCAAGGTGAGCCGGTTCGCCGTCACCGGTGAGGAGACCGTGCTCGCCGTCCGCGGTCCCGGCGAGATCATCGGCGAGCTCTCCGCCGTGGACGGCAGGCGCCGCTCCGCGACCCTGACGGCGGTGGACTTCGTCTGCGGCATGGTGATCACCGCCCGCGCGTTGGAGGCGCTGTGCCGGGTGCGGCCGGGGATCACGTGGACGCTGCTGCGGGTCGTCTCGTCGCGCCAGCGCGCCATGGTCGACCAGCAGGAGCTGCGCACGGGCCCGTCGCTGCACCGCGTGGGCGCGATGCTGCTCGACCTCGCGCACCGGGGCGCGGACGACCTGATCGCGACGGTGCCGCTCACCCAGCGCGAGCTCGCCGGCATCGTGGGGATTTCCCGCGAGACGCTCGCGCGGACGTTGAAAGTGCTGCGGGACGCGGGAATCATCTTGACCCGCCGCAACAGCATAGAGATTCTGCGTGAGGAAGAATTACGGGTGCTGTGTGGCATCTGACGCAGACATGTCGGGCCAGTCGCGATTTCCTCGGAGGCACAGTTCACCGAGTCGCACCAGGAGCCGTCATGAAGCGCAACACACTTCCCAATCCACACTCCCGCGCGGAGGTGCTGCGCGCTCGGCGCAAGTACACGGAACAGGTGGTGTTCGCCGTGATCTTCACCGTCGTCGAACTGTGGGCGATCGTGGCCGTCGTCGTGCTGCTCGACGACAACGGCGTGCTCGCGGTGGCCGTGTCGATCGTGCTGTCGGCGTCGCTCATGGCCCTGTGGGACACCTGGCGCACGCTGCTCATGTTCGGGCGAGCGCTGCGCGCCTGGTTGCCGGAGGCGCTTCCCGCGGCCGACGAGAAGGCGGACGAGAAGAAGGAGCCGGAGCGTCCGCCGACCAGCCTGTTGCGACTCTGAGGCCGGTGTGGCCGCGGCCAGGGGGTGCGGCCACACCGCCTCGGACCGTGGTCCGAGGCGGGACACCGGACCGTGCTCCGATGTCGTCACGAGGTCTGCTTCCTAGCGTTGCGGGGCATGAGAGTTATCGCGCTGGTGGTCGGTCCGCTGGTCTGGTGCGCCGCTTTGCTCGTGCGGCACCTGGGCGTGGAGACGGCCGGGCTCACCGCGGCGGAACGGGCGCGTTTCGACGCCGAACCGTTCGCCGCGCCGGAGCAGCTGGCCGCGTACGCGCACCAGCCGGGGCTGGTCACGGCCGGGTACGCGCTGTTCGCGCTCGCCTCGATTCTCTTGTGCGCCACCGTGATCGTGTTCGCCAGGGAGATCGGCGGACGGCTTGCCCTCGTGGGCGCGGCGGCGTTCGTGGCGTCGTTGTTCGCGAGGCTGTATTTCTCCGGGGTCGACCTGACGGCCTTCGAGCTCGTCGACCGGATGGGGCTGGAGCAGGCCACGTCGTTCGTGATGGGGTCCTATGTGGACCTTTCGTACGGGTTGTGGCGGCTGCCGGTCACGGCATCGGCGGGGTCGATCGCGGGCGCGGTGCTGCTGGCCGTCGCGGGCTGGCGCGCGAAGAAGCTGGGGATCGTGCGGTGTTCGTTGCTGCTGTCGTTCGGGTGGGTGTTCATGGGGGTGTTGAAGGAGACCACGCTGGTCACCGTGCTGCACGGGGGAGTGGCGGCCGTCGTTCTGTTCGGCTGGCGGGTAGCGTGGCCGGGTGGAAGATCCCGGCGGTGCTGAAGCTCAGCCCGGATCGGGAGTTGCTGGCCGCTCAGGCCGGGGTGCTCGACCTGTTCGCGGCGTCCGGCCGCGTTGCACGATGTGCCGCACCAGCCGGTGGGGTTGCTGCGCGGGCGGTGTGAGGAGTTCTTCGCGCGGATCGGGCGGCGGCTTGCCGAGCCCGAGATCGGCGCGCGGATCAGTGAGGCCGCCTGGGAACGGGCGATGCGGCGGTGCGAGCGGTTGCTGGACACGGAGACGAAGACCGTGTTGTTGCACGGAGATCTGCATTTGGGCAACGCGCTCGACGGCGGGCAACGAGGTCTGATGGCCATCGACCCCAAGGCGTGCCTGGGTGATCCGTGTTTCGACGCCGTCGACCTCGTGGTGGCCGGGGCCGGACAGGAAGGGGGCGCGGCGAGGTGTGAGGTGGTGGCGGCGGCCTGCGGGCTCGACGGTGATCGGTTGTTCGGCTGGAGTCAGGTGATTGCGCCGTTGCTGGCCGTCGCGTATCTGGCAACAGGGGCGACGAGACGGTGATCGAGGAGCTGCTCGCGGTGTCGAGCTGAGCGGATGCCCTCTGGGGGAGGGCATCCGCGGTTCCACTACGTCACCACCAGCCGGAGCAGCGGTTGGTCAGGTTGTCGCAGAGCCGGAAGGCGATCTTGCTGACGTCGGAGTAGCTGCCGGAGAAGGACGAGGTCCGCACGACGCCGTCCTCGCGGCGCTGCATGTACGTGTGCGACGGCAGCGTCGACGGGCCGTCCGACCACCACCGGCCGTCGTAGTCGTTGCCGTCCCAGACCCAGGACTTGCACAGCGGCAGCCTGCCGCCCTCGGGCCCGTACAGGTCGGTGCACTGCTGGGCGGCCGAGGCGGGCGTGGCGGCGAGGATGCTCGCCCCGGCGACCGTGGCGATGATGATGCCGATTTTCTTGGCAGCGGAAAGAAACACGATGAAACCCCAGTTCTGTGGTGAGAGATCAGGCGTCGATGAAGCGGGCGTCGAAGTCCCAGCCCTGCTCGCTACCACCGTTGGCGGACCACTGGATGACCTTGGCGCCGTTGGCGGTGCTGCCGCCGCCGGAGACGGAGGCGACCTTGCCGCTCTTGCCGTTCACCAGGTAGCCGCCATCGGAGTCCCAGGACTGCTCGGCCTCGCCGTTGCAGGTCCACTGGATCAGCTCGGCGCCGTTGGCGGTGCTGCCGCCACCGGAGACCGAGAGGCACTTGCCGCTCTTGCGGTTCTTCAGCTGGCTGCCGGACCAGTACCAGAGCTGCTCACCGCCGTCGTTGCAGCTCCACTGGATGACGTTCGCGCCGTTGGCGGTGCTACCGCCGCCCTCGACGGACATGCACTTGCCGCTCTTGTAGTTCACCAGATTGTAGTAGGTCGCCGCACTGGCCGCCGGGGCGACTGCCACGGTGAGACCGACAGCCGCGAGCGCAGCAAAAACCGTTCTGCCAAATCGAAACATGGCACCCCATTGCGTGATCAGGCAGGTCGTTCGACCCGTGATTGCAACGTTACAAACGTTGGGTGCGCTCTCAAAGACTCGGTGATCAAGTTCGTCTGGACTTCATGTCCACGTCATCTTGAGCAACTCCGCGACCCGCTCGCGCAGCGCGTGGGCGACGGCGTCGAAGCCCTTCTTGACCCAGGCTCCCTGCGCCGCGTGGACAGCGTCCGCGTACTTGCCCGTGAACGTTTCGAAGGTGCGGTAGCTGCACCGCTCGGAGCCGAGCGGCGTGATCACCTGATCGCGCGTCCCCAGCAGCCCGGGGAACGTGTCGCCGGTGTCATAACGCAGCAACCGCGGCGGGACGACCTCGCGGATGTACTCGCGGCTGACCCACGTGCCCTCGCTACCATCCGGTTTCGGCAGCGTGAGGTCGATCGGCGAGTCGATGGCCAGCGTGGTGGAGACGCTGACAGTGTACGGATTCCACTGTGGATAGTTCGGATAGTCCAGCAGCACGTCCCAGACGAACGCGGCGGGTGCGTCGATCTCCACGGTGACCGATTCGATGAGATGGCTCATGACGGCATGTACTCCCCGCCGTTGACGTCCAGCACCGCGCCGGTGATCTCGGAAGCGTTGCGGGACAGCAGGAACAGCACGGCACCGGCGCAGGCCTCGTCGGCCGGGATGCGGCCCAGCGGGTTGCGCGCGGCGATCTCGTCGTAGACGTCCTGCTCGCTCACCCCTCGCGCATCAGCGGTCATCTTGAGGTAGAAGCGCACTCCCGGTCCGTCCAGCCATCCCATGACGGCCTGGTTCGCACGGATGCCGTGCTCGCCGAGTTCCAGTGCGAGGAACTTGGTCGCGGTCGCCATGGCAGCCTTCGCCACCGCGTAACCGGCCTCGCCGCGCGTCGGCTTGCGGGTGGCCATCGTGCCGATGTTGACGATCGAGCCACGCCCGGCCGCCTTCATGTGCGGCACGACCTCACGGGTCACCTGAAGCGCCCCGTACAGGATGATGTCCATCGACCGGCGGATCGCCTTCTCCGGTGTCTCCAGCAGGTCGAAGAAACCGGGATGCCCGAACGCCGAGTTGACCAGGCCGGTGATGGTGCCGAACCGGTCGACGGCGGTGGAGACCAGCTGAGCGACGTCGTCGGGCTTACGCACGTCGCACTGCACGCCGACCGCCTCGCCACCTGCGGCGAGCACGTCCTTCTCCACCTGCTTCATCACGTCGGCGGAGCGCGCGGCCATCACGACCTTCGCACCTTCCGCGGCGGCGCGGGTGGCCAGTTTCGAGCCCAGGCCGGGGCCGACGCCGGTGATCACCACGACCTCGTCTTGGAGCATCACAGGTAAACCTCCGAGTAGAAGGCGAAGTCGCGCTCCAGCTGGTCCTCCGACAGCCCGAAGTCTGGTGGCGCGTAAGAGTGCGAGCCGTGCCGTTCAGTGCGGTTCTGCTCCAGGTAGGCCTCGAACGCCGCGTCGTCGGCAGGGCCCGCCGGCAGGTCCACGGCGTCCAGCACCTGGCGGGCGACCTCCAGCGGCTTGCTGACGGTGTCGGCGAACCGCACGTCGACGAACCGGTCAGGGCGTTCCGAACGGGCCGTGGCGAAGTCCCGCAACGTCCTGGCGAACCGGCCGGACCAGTACCGTCCAATTCGGACCGGATCGACGTTCTCGCTGTACTGCGAGGACATCGCGCGCACCATCGAGGCGTACGACGGCACGGCGTTGACGGGCGAGCGGTGCGTCATGACGATCTTGCAGCCGGCGAACTCGTCCAGCACGGTGTCGACAGCGGTCAGGTGGTGCGGTGACTTGAGCACCCACGGACGGCCGGCGCGAGACGGGTTCTGCCACTGCAACACCTGCAGCCACTCGCGCAGCTCGCGGTAGGCGGGGCGTTGGTCGGCCGTGCGCAGCCAATCGCCGTACGAAGGCACCCAGTAGAACGAGTCGTAGCTCATCGACACGAACGTCCGGTCCAGCAGGATCACGTCCTCCTCCGGGCCGTCCCACACCACGGTGTGCAGGTCGCCGAAGTCGGGGGAGAGCTGGGAGAACACCTGCATGCGTTCCTGGGCACGACGCTTGCGCACCGCGGCGTCGGGACCTTCGCCCGGGAACGGGAGCGGGTAGGCGACCTCCCACGACAACGTGGAGGTGACCTGGGGTGACGCGGCCAGCAGCCGGTGCAGCAGGGTGGAGCCGGTGCGCGGCAGGCCGCAGATCTCGGCGGCCACACGCACTTCCACGTCGAGCACCGACGGGTGTTCGCGTTGCAGCGCGCGCAGCCGCAGCCGGTCGGCCAGGAGCGCGGTCAGCCGGTGCTTGGTGAGCTCGAAGCCCAGCGGTGACAACGCGGCCTCGGTGTTGAGGCTGGTCACGAGCACGTCCAGCGGCTCGCGGAACCAGTCGTCGCCGAAGTCGGAGAGTCCGGTCTTCGCAGAGGCCTTGTCCAGCAGCTCCTGAACGTTCAGCGCGGTCGTGACCGTCATCGAACCTCCTCCAGGGAAACCACGCGGCACTTCGGGATCGGGTGGTCGGTGGCGCCGAGCCAGCGCAGCAACGCGGTGCCGGAACTGTGCCCGCACGTGTCGATCCAGTTGCCGACACCGGGATCCCGTTCAGCCACAACGATCGTCAAACGCCCGTCGGACAGCGTCGCGGTGTGCTTGTTGACGGTGATCCTGCGACGGTGGTCGAGCGACTCCATCCACCAGTTGTCCAGCTGGAAGTTCCAGTACGGGCAGTCCGGCACGTCGGTCTCGATCACCCAGGCCTCGCCGGGTTTCAGCGACCAGTACCCGTGCAGGTAGAAGATCTCCGGATCGCCGCCCGCGCGCTGGAACATCTCCTGGCCGAAGTCGGGGAGCTCGTTGGGGCGTGCCATGAACGTGCGTGTCCAGTGCGCGAACGTGGCCGCGGTGCCGTGCACGGACAACGCCGCTCGTTGCAGCGCCTTGGCCAGGAACTCCGGGGTCAGCGCGGCGGGTTCGGCGGGACCGCCGACCTGCTCGATGTGCCACTCGCCGGGAACTTCGGTGGTGCGGTCGAGATACGTCTGGCGCACCACCAGCCCGGTCGAGTCCGCGGCGAGCGGAAGCCAGTTCCCTGCTTGCTCGGTAGCGCTCGCGATGATCTCCACCGTGCCGTCCGGCGCGACCACGAGATCGGCGTCGGACAGCTCGCCGGTGGACGCCATGGTGCCGTCCTTGGCGTACCGGTTGGCCTTCGAGCCGATGCTGAAGTACGCGATGGTGCCGCGGGTTCCGGTGATCCGGTAGGTCCTGTCGCCGCGGATGTTCGCGGACAGGTAGACGTTGTCGGGGTTGTCCGCGCCGATCTTGACGAGATCCAGCTGGTGGAAGCGAGGGAAGTCTGGATCGGCGTTGTCCAGGCAGGAGTAGAGCATCTCGCGGGTCAGCCTGGCGAGGTACCGGTAGCCCTCCGCGCGGTCCAGCGGGGTGTCCGGCGCCTGGTCGGAGAGGATCACCTCACCGGCCTTCTCCAACGCCTGGCAGAACCTCGACCACGCTTGATCCGGCACGGGATCCTCCCGAATTTAGAACGTGTTCTAGTCGAACATACCCGATTCTGGACAACGTTCAACAGACGCCGAGCGCGCGAAGCTTCGCCACCACGGCCGCAGCGGCTGCCTCCGGGCTCAACGCTGTCGTGTCGAGCCTGACTTCGGGGTTCTCCGGCGGTTCGTAGGGCGAGTCGATGCCGGTGAAGTTCGCGAGCTCACCCCTGCGGGCCTTGCGGTACAGGCCTTTCGGGTCGCGGCGCTCCGCAACCTCCAGAGGTGTGTCCACGAAGACCTCGCAGAACTCGTTCTCGCCGACCAGGCTCCGAGCCAGCGCCCGCTCGGCCCGGAACGGTGAGATGAACGAGACGAGCACGATCAGGCCGGCGTCGACCATCAGCGCGGCGACCTCGGCGATGCGCCGGATGTTCTCGACCCGGTCGGCGTCGGTGAACCCGAGGTCGGAGTTGAGGCCGTGGCGGATGTTGTCGCCGTCCAGCAGGAACGTGTGCCTGCCTTCGGCGTGCAACGCCTTCTCGACCAGGTCGGCGATGGTGGACTTGCCGGCGCCGGACAACCCGGTCAGCCATACGACGCACGGCCGATGGTCGTTGCGTTCGATCCGCGCCTGCTTGTCGACCGTCACGTTCTGCCAGTGCACGTTGGCCGGCCCGAGCGCGAAGTTGATCATTCCCGCGCCGACCGTGGCGTTCGTCAGCCGGTCGAGCACCACGAACGACCCGAGGTCGCGGCTGGTGCGGTAGCTCTCGAACGGCACGGGTGCGTCGAAGTGCACCTTGTCGACGCCGATCTCGTTGAGCTGCAACGCTTTGGTCGCCGTGAAGCCGACCGTGCGGGCACCGATCTTGGCCAGGTACTGCCTGCCGGGCAGCAGGCCTGCCTCGTTCAGCCAGACCAGGTGCGCCTGGAACGAGTCGGCGATGCCCGGCGGATCGGAAGCAGCGGCCAGCACGTCACCGCGGCTCGCGTCCACGTCGTCGGCCAGCACCACGGTGACCGACGATCCGGTCGGCGCGTCCGTCAGGTCGCCGTCCATCGTGACGATCCGGTCCACCGTGGTGGTCCGCTCGCCGATACGGACCGTCTCGTCTCGTCGCAGCGTCCCGCGCAGGACACGCCCGGACAGCCCGCGGAACGTCGAGTCAGGCCGGTTCACCCACTGCACGAGAAAACGAGACGGACCGTCTCGTCTCGGGTCCGTTTCGACCGTTTCCAGCCACTGCAGCAACGTTGGCCCGTCGTACCACGGGGTCAGCTCGCTGTGGCCGACCACGTTGACACCCTCGGTCGCGGACATCGGAACGCAAGTGATCTCGGCGAAGTCCAGCTCTGCGGCGAACTCGGTGAACTGCGCGACGACCGAGTCGAAGGTCTCCCGCGAGTATCCGGCGAGGTCGAGCTTGTTCACGGCGAGCGCGACGTGCCGGATGCCCAGCAGGGACACGATGCGCGCGTGCCGGCGCGTCTGGCTGAGCACACCTTTGCGCGCGTCGAGCAGGATGACCGCGGCCTCGGCGGTGGACGCCCCAGTCACCATGTTGCGCGTGTACTGCTCGTGGCCCGGTGTGTCCGCGACGATGAACCGCCGTGCCTCCGTGGCGAAGAACCGGTACGCGACGTCGATGGTGATGCCCTGCTCGCGTTCGGCGGCCAGCCCGTCCACCAGCAGCGCGAAGTCCAGTTCGCCACCACAGGTGCCGACGCGTTTCGAGTCGGCTTCGAGTGCGGCGAGGTGGTCCGCGTACAGCAGCTTCGACTCGTACAACAGTCGGCCGATCAGCGTGCTCTTGCCGTCGTCGACGCTGCCGCAGGTGATGAACCGCAGAAGCTCCATCAGAAATACCCCTCCCGCTTCTTGCGCTCCATCGACCCGCTCTGGTCGTGGTCGATCGCCCTGCCCTGCCGCTCGGACGTGGTCGCGGTCCGCATCTCCTCGACGATCTCCGCGACGGTCCTCGCCTCACTGCGCACCGCGCCGGTCAGCGGATAGCAGCCCAGCGTGCGGAACCTGACGAGTTCCTGGCGTGGTTCTTCGTGCAGCGGCATGCGGTCGTCGTCGACCATGATCAGCATGCCGTCGCGGTCGACGACGGGCCGTGGTGCCGCGAAGTACAGCGGTACCACGGGAATCCGCTCGCGTTCGACGTAGCGCCACACGTCCAGCTCGGTCCAGTTGGACAGCGGGAACACCCTGATGCTTTCGCCGGGCGCGACCCTTGTGTTGTAGAGCCGCCACAGTTCCGGCCGCTGGTTCTTCGGATCCCACTGATGCTGCGCGGTGCGGAACGAGAAGACCCTTTCCTTGGCACGGGAAGCCTCCTCGTCGCGCCGCGCACCGCCGAACGCCACGTCGAACCGGTGCTCGTCGAGCGCCTGCCGCAGTCCCTGGGTCTTCCACAGGTCGGTGTGCCGCGCGGAGCCGTGGTCGAACGGGTTGATGCCCATCGCCACGCAGTCCGGGTTGCGGTGCACGATCAGCTCCAGCCCGAGCTCCGCGGCCGTCCTGTCCCGGAACGCGATCATCTCGCGGAACTTCCACGTGGTGTCGACGTGCAGCAGGGGGAACGGTGGCTTCGACGGGTAGAAAGCCTTGCGTGCCAGGTGGAGCAGCACTGAGCTGTCCTTGCCGATGGAGTACAGCAGCACCGGTCGCTCGCTCTCCGCGACCGCCTCGCGGAAGATGTCGACGCTGTCGGCTTCGAGCCGGTCGAGGTGGTCCACGCACTGACGGTAGCAACCAAACCGAACAACGTTCAATATGCTTCTGAACGTTGTTCAAAGTAGGCTGCGCGTCGTGAGCACCGAGCAGACCACGGCCTGGGGTGACGCGGAGGGCAGGCGGCGCGACATCCTGTCGTCCGCCGAGCTGATCCTGGAACAGCAGGGCTACGCCGGCTTGACGATGCGCGCGATCGCGCTGGGGGCCGGCGTCAGCTCCGGCACCGTGTACCAGTACTTCTCCGGCAAGGAGGACGTGTTCGCGGCGTTGATGGAACGGCGCCTGGACGAGCTGCAGCGCACGCTCGCGAAGGTCGACCGCAGCCTCGGGATCGCGGGGGTGCTGCGGGAGATCGAGCCCCAGGTCACCGAGCTGTGGCGCCGGTTCGGGCGGTCGGCCGCGCAGTGGGAGGCCAAGGTGCTCTCCGGCGGCCGCAGGGGCAAGGAGATCGCGGGGTCCGCGCAGGACTACCGCAAGACGATCAAGGCGCTCGCGAAGGCGCTGAACGAGACCGCGGAAGCGTGCGGGCAGGCGCTGATCGACGACCCGGCGTTGCCGCACTGGGTGTGGGACTCGCTGATCGGCCTGGCGGACGACCTGCTGCTGCAGGGCGCGCGCACCAACCGGGTCAAGCCGGCGCAGCTGATCGCGTTCGCCACCGGTGCGATCGAGCGGGGCGTCATCGCCCGGTGACGAGCGAGTCCAGCGTGGCGGATCCGTGTTCGCCGCAGTGGCGGCGTGACGCGTCGAGCGTCATCGGTTTCTCCGCTTCGTCCGGTCTGCCCACCTGCCCGAAGAGCCGTCTCAGGAGCTCGACCTGTTCGTCCAGGCCGACCCTCAGGAAGTCGTTGCAGGTCGAGCGAACGGTGAGCCGGTCGTCCGACGGCATCAGGTCCACCGGCCCGAAGACGAAGAGCAGCGCCACGACGATCGCGAGGCCGAACGCGATCACAGCGCCGCCGGCGGAGCTCTTGCGCGGCGCGAGCCAGTTCTGGGCCTGCTCCACGAAGGGTTCGGCCTCGGCAAGGCCGGTGTCGATCCAGAACTCGACGCTGTCTCCGTTCGTCACGTCGAACTGGAAATGACCGGCGGCGAACATGATGCGAACGACCTGGTTCCGCTCGTACGAACCCGCCCAGAACGGCTCCGGCCGCACGAGCACGAGCCGGTCGGGCAGCAGGAACACGACATCGCGCTCACCCCTGGCGAGTCGCTCGGTCTGGCCTGGCTGCACGACGGTGCCCGCCAGTCGCGCCAGCACCTGGTCGCGTTCGTGCTCGTCGAGGGCCTCGGCGGCCGCCGACCACAGATCGGGTTCCACGTTCCTGCTATCGCTGCGGCCGGGGACCGGGGTTAGCAGCGAGAACCCATGTTCCTCCGAATGCCGCTCAACCAGCGGTCAGCGCACGACCGGGAGGTCGTACCTGCGCCGGATGCTGGTGCCCAGCAGACCGATGTCGGCGCCGTAGACGTGGATCGAAATCGCCAACGAGCTGGAGCTGTTGCACACCTTGTGGATGTCGCCGGGCGGCACCAGGTACGACGCCACGCCCTGCGGAGTCCGGTTGACGCGCTGCTGGACCAAGCGGTCGCCGGCGAGCCGGTAGGTGGTCTCTTCCTCTTCCCCGACGTAGGTGCCCACCACGCACCACGACACGTGGTCGTGGATGCACGTTTCCTGGCCCGGCAGCCAGACCAGGGCGACGACCGAGAAGCTGCCGTCGGGCTCCACGTGCAGAACGTGCTGGCGGTAGGCGTTGGGGTCGGGTTCGCGGTGTTCTGGGTCCAGCAGCCGGGGGTCGGTGAGGTGCCCGGTCAGGGCCTTGGCGACCCGTGCGGCCACGGCGTTGTCGGAACCTCCGGTGGCCACCGCGGTGCGGATGGCGCCGACCAGAAGTGCGGCTGTGGGTGAGAGCAGACGAGGCATGGCGGTGACTCCTTCGATCACATGATCAACAAGGTGCCGATGAGTGCCACTGCGGCGATGAGGACGGTGGAGAGCAGGCCCAGCGTCAGCGCGGGCAGGCCGGAGCGGACGAGAGAACGCAGACGCACGGCCGTGCCCAGCGCGAACATGCCGGCGGCCAACAGCAGGTTGTCCACGAACGCCGCCGCCGACAGCACCGGCTCCGGCAGCACATCGGTGGCGCGCACGGCCGCCGCGACCAGGAATCCCACGACGAACAACGGCACGATCGGCGGACGCTTGCCGGCGTCGGGGAACCTGCGGCGTTCGGCGATGCTCACCGCGGCGAGCATCGGGGCCAGCAGCACGACCCTGCGTCAGCTTCACGCCCGCATCAGCCTGTGCGGTACCGGCG
>NZ_VSRL01000210.1 GCF_012184385.1 Lentzea indica | reverse complement strand
CCCCGGCAGTGGCGCCGGCGAAGGCGTCGGCCGCCCGCCAGACGGCCAGGTAGGTCTCCTGCAGCACCTCGGCGACGATCTGGTCGTCCGAGCACCGCCTGCGCAGCCGCACCGTCAGCCACGGCGAGGTGCGGCGGTACAGCTCCTCGAACGCGCCGCGATCACCCCGTGCGACTCGGCGCACGAGCTGCTCCTCGTCGAGGTCGGCCGGCTCACCCCGGATGGCTCTCACATTCCACAAGACGTCGAGATCGCGGATCAGGTTCTCGCGCCGCTGTGGCGCGCGTCACTTTGCTGGCGGGAGGCGCGCCGGATCATCCCGGTCCGAACCTCGAGCTCGTCCACGCCGAGAGCAGCCGCCGCTGGCAGGGAGATCTCAGTCGTCGTGCTGGAGCGTATCCGGGAGACCTCACACGATCTTGACGTTAGGAGTCATCCGGGACAGGCAAGCAGCACGGTGAAACGAGAACCTTCGCCTGGCGCCGTCCTGAGCTCGACGCGACCGCCGTGGGCCTCCAGGATCGCGGCGGTGATGGCCAGGCCCAGCCCGGTGCCGCCGCGCCGTGCGGGACCGGGCGTCGTCGACCCGGTAGAACCGGTCGAAGATGTTCGGCGCGGCCTCCAGTGGCACGCCAGGCCCTTCGTCGATCACCTCCAGCACGACGCGGGCGCGCGGTGCCAGGCTCCCCGCCACGGCTACCGGAGGTTCTGGCCGTTCGGCGGACATGCCCACGCGGACGTGCACTGGCGTGCTCGGCGGGGTGTGGGCCATGGCGTTGCTGACGAGGTTCGTGATCACCTGACGCATCCGGTGTTCGTCCACCGTGACCCGCAGCGGTTTCCCGGCGCTTTCCAGGATCAGTGGCCGCTCCGGGTCACGGACCCTGGCGTCGTGCACGGCGTCCTCGACGAGCGTGCGGATGTCCAGCTCGGTCAGGTCCAGCGTGCGTTCCTGGTCCAGCCGGGCCAGCAACAGCATGTCGTCCACCAGTCTGCCCATCCGGATCGCCTCGTCCTCGATCCGGCCCATCAGTCTGTCCACATCGGACCGTTCCGGCGCGCCACCGTGGCGGTGCAACTCGGCGAAGCCGCGGATCGACGTCAGCGGGGTGCGCAGTTCGTGCGAGGCGTCCGCGGCGAACCTGCGCAGCCGTGCCTCGGACCGTTCCCGTTGGCGCAGTGCGGAGGAAAGCCTGCCGACCATGGTGTTCAGCGCGCCACCGAGCCGGCCGACCTCGGTACGTGGATCCGACGCGACCCGCAGGTCGAGGCGGCCGCCCGCGATGTCCTCCGCGGTCTTCTCGATCCTGGTCAACGGCCGCAGTCCCAGCTGTACCAACAGGAACCCGGCCACGCCGAGGGCGAGCAGCAAGGCGATCCCGATCCCGGCCTCGATCCGGATCAGCCGCGTCACGGTCGCCTCGGTGGTCTCGGTCGACTGCGCGGCCACGATGATCCGCGGCCCGTCCGGCAACATCCACTGCGACACCATGATGCGCCAGTCGGCGCCGCCCTTCTTGTCTCCGACGGTGAACAGCCGTCCGTCGTACTGGTCGACAGTGGTCGAGTTGATCACCGGCAGCACCGGTCCGGCCACGGTGGCCGGGACGGACAGCTCCAGCGTCCCGTCATCGCGGAGCACCAGGAGCGCGAAGTCCGTTGGCAGACCGTTGGACTCGCGCTGAAAGTTCTCCGGCGACGGCGACCCTCCCGGTTGGCCGTCGATCCTTTGCACGAACTCCCTGAGCTGGTCGTCCATCCTCGCGACCATCGACTCGCGCAGCAGCACCACGCTCGCGATCCCGATGGTGCCCAGGCCGGCGGTGGCCAGCACCAGCAACGCCACGACCAGGCGCGCCCGCAGGGTCCACGGCCTGCGCCACCGGTTCATCGCTCGTCCCTGGGCGACCGCAGGGTGTAGCCGACGCCCCGGATGGTGTGGATCAGCGGCGGTCCCGCCGAGTCGATCTTGCGGCGCAGGTAGCTGATGTACGACTCGACGATCCGGCCGTCCCCGCCGTAGTCGTAGTTCCACACCCGGTCGAGGATCTGCGACTTGCTGACCACCCGTTCGGCGTTGTCCATCAGGTACCGCAACAGGTTGAACTCCGTGGGCGACAGCTGGACCAGCCGGCCGGCCCGGTGGACCTCGTGGGCGTCCTCGTCGAGCTCGAGATCGGCGTACCGGACGGTGCCGTCGTCCCGTGGGCCGACACTGCCGCCGCCCGTGCGCCGGAGGATCGCCCGCAGCCGCAGCACCACTTCCTCGAGGCTGAACGGCTTGGTCACGTAGTCGTCGCCGCCGGCCGTCAGGCCCGCGATCCGGTCTTCCAGGGCGTCCCGTGCGGTCAGGAAGAGCACCGGCAGCCGGTCGTGCACCGCGCGGAGGCTGCAGGCGAGGCTGAAGCCGTCGGCGTCGGGCAGCATCACGTCCAGGATCACGATGTCCGGCCGGACGCGTCGGACCGCGGCCAGCGCCCCGGCTCCGCAGTTCGCCGCGTGCACGGCGAACCCGCTGAGCCGGAGCGCTGCCGACAACAGCTCCAGGATGTTCGGTTCGTCGTCCACCACGAGGACAGTCGCCTCACCACGCTGCTGATCCACCTGATCAGCGTCGAGCACGAACCTGGGAACTTCCTGGGAACCTGCTGTGAGTCATCGGAGCGTGCACTCGTGCAGCGTCTGGCCCTGGCCACCCCCGTCGCCCATGTCGCCCTGGCCGCTCTGGTCGTTCTGGCTGCTCTGGTCGTCTGGGTCGCCCTGGTCGTCCGGGCCGCCTTCACCGCCCTCGCCGCCCACGGTGAGCACGGGCTTGCAGTTCTGCTCGACCCACCTGGACCGCTCGGTGACGCTGTTGTCGTCGCGCATCCCGCCGCCGGTCAGCACGAACCGCAGCTTGCCCGCACGCACCCACGCGGACAGTTGGTCCGTGGAGGGCGCCGGATCGCCTCCGTCGAACCCGCCCATTCCGACGACGGTCTCGCCGGTGGCGACGATGTACGCCTTCGCGGCCTGGGAGCCGCCCTCGACCGCCAGCACGATCTCGGCTCCTGAGGAGTGCGACTTGGCGTGGTCCAGGATCTTCCGCTGGTCCGCGGTCAACTCCCCGCTGTCCCAGCCGACAGGCAGCTCGTCCTGCACCGGCCCCGCGGCCGGCAGGCTCGCGGTGGCCGTGGTGGAGACCGCGCCGGCACCCGACCACACGGCAGGTGCCAGCAGCAGCGCGACGAGCCCGAGCACGAGTCCCGCCCGCGGAACCTTGCGCAGCGCCAAAGCCACGATCGCGACCAGCGCGACGATCACCACCGCGTACCGCAGCCAGCCGTGCCACGAGGTGTTGCGGGAGATGAGCACCCACGCCCACGCCGCGGTCACCGCGACGCACGCGGGCAGCACGAACCAGCCCCGTCCCTCCTGCTCCCGGTACTTCCGCCAGGCCCACACCGCGCCCGCACCGACGATCGCTCCGATCGCGGGCGCCATGACGGCGGTGTAGTACGGGTGGAAAACGCCCTTCTGGTAGCTGAACACGAGGACGTTCACCACGAGCCAGCCACCCCACAGCACCCAGCCCGCGCGCTCGGCGGGGCTCACCGGATCGGACCGGCGCCACCGCAGGAAACCGAGCACCGCCGCCACCACCAGCGCGATCAGCGCCACCGGAAGCAGCCAGCTGATCTGCCCGCCGACCGCCTCGCCGAACATCCGGCCGGAACCGGGCGCGCCGCCGAAACTGCTGCCGCCTCCGCCCGGCAGGTTCGCCGCGCCGCCGTTGCCGGTCTTGTCACCGCCGAACACGCGGCCGAGCCCGTTGTAGCCCAGCACCAGGTCCAGGGCCGTGCCGTCGGTGCTGCCGCCCACGTACGGCTTCCGGCCGGGCCACAGGCCGACCGCCGCGACCCACCACAGCGAGCTGGCCAGCACCACCACGGCCGCACCGGCCAGGTCGAGCACCTTGCGGCGCCAAGGTGCCTTGCTGCCGGCCAGGTATGCGGCGAAGAAGGCGGGAATGACAACGTATGCGGCCGCCATCTTCGCCAGGAAGCCGCAGCCGATCAGGAACGCCGCGAACAACAGCCACTTCGTCCTCCTGCCCGGCTCCACCGCTTTGATCGCGCGGGTGAAGGCGTAGGCCGCCGCGACGAGCGTGAGGACGAGCATGGTGTCGGTGTTGTTCGTGCGGGTGATCATCACGCTGATCGGCGTGAGGGTGAAGACCAGCGCGGCGATCAGCGCGGCGTTCTCTCCCGCCCACATCCGGACCGCCCGGTGCAGCAGGAAGATCGCCGCCACGCCCGCGATCACCTGTGGCAGCAGCACGGACCAGGTGTGGAAGCCGAAGATCTTCACGGAGATCACCTGCGGCCACAACGCCAGCGGCGGCTTGTCCACCGTGATCACACCGGCCGGGTCGAACGAGCCGAACAGGAAGTTGGTGAAGTTCAACGACATCGACTTGACCGCGGCTGTGTAGTACGTGTTGCCCCAGCTGCCGGTCCACAACACCCAGCCGTACAGCACCGTGCCCAGCGCGAGGATCGCGATGAGCGCGTACCGCCGCCAGTGCGGGGAATGCTGCGGTGTGGTCACTTGTTTCCCTTTCCCTGTTTGAAAACCCAGCCACGCAGCAGGACGAACCTGCCGGCCGTGCCGAGCACCGACGCGCCGAGCAGCACGACCAGTTCGAGGAGTCGCGAAGGTTCGGCCACTGTCCAGTGCAGGACCAGCAGCGCGGACGACGTGAACGCGTAGTAGAGGCCGAAGACGATGAGCCCCTGCATGTGCACCCGGCCGGACGAGCCACGGGGGCCGAGGAACGTGAACCGCCGGTTGGCCTCGGTGTTGAGCATCGTGGTGATCACGAGCGCCAGCAGGTTGGCCGTCAACGGGTGCATCGACGGCCGGAAGAACGCGTAGAGCAGCAGAGTGGCCATTGTGGACAAGACGCCGATCGCCGCGAACGACAACAGTTGCCAGACCAGGCCGGTGTCCCGTCTGGACAGCACCGCGTCCGGGTGGGTCGAGGTGGGATCCGGCCGCCTCGGCAGGCCGGCGACTCTGGCCGTTCCGACGGCTTTCGCCCTCGCCACCCGGACCAGGCCGCGAACGTCCTCGAGCGCGGTCGAGGAGATCCTGACCCTGGTGTCGGCGTCCTCCACCCAGTCGACCGGCACCTCGTGCACCCGCAGCCCGTTGTGCTCGGCCAGCAACAGCAGTTCGGTGTCGAAGAACCAGTTGTCGTCCTCGATGTGGTCGAGCAGCGGGCGGATCACGTCTGTGCGCGCGGCTTTGAACCCGCACTGGGCGTCGGAGAACTTCGCGCCGTGGCTGAGCCGGATGATCGCGTTGTAGCAACGGGAGATCAACTCGCGCTTCGGGCCGCGTACGGTACGCGAGCCAGGGGCCAGCCGGGAGCCGATCGAGACGTCCGAGTGGCCGTTGACCAACGGAGCGACCAGCGGCAGCAACGCGTTCAACCCGGTCGACAGGTCGACGTCCATGTAGGCCACCACGTCGGCGTCGCTCCACTGCCACGCGGTGCGCAGGGCGCGGCCACGCCCTTTCTCGTCCAGATGCAGCACGCGGACCTGATCCGACGCCTCGGCCAGTTCGCCGGCGACGGCCAGGGTGGCGTCGGTGCTCGCGTTGTCGACGATGGTGATGGTCCACTCGAACGGGAACTGTTCGTCCAAATAGGACTTGAGGATGTCCACGCAGCCGGGCAGCGCGCGTTCCTCGTTGTACACCGGGATCACGACGTCGACCGTGGCGGTCTTGGTCGCACCGGTCAGGTTCGGCGAGGTGCCGGAGGCCGGGATGCCAGTCATGACTCAGGTATGACAGGCGAAACCGCAAGCAGCCTGGGCGGAACCTCAAAGGAACCTGGGAGTCCGCGGTACTCACGGTTCACCCACGAAGCTTCCAGGTAACTCTCACAAACGCTGGCTACGTTCGCGGCGTGTCAACAGCAGCGGAAGCCGTCGGCATCGACGAGAACCGGAAGCGCACGTTCAGCCGAGCGGGACTGGTGGCCGCGGTCGTCGTGGTCGCGGTCGCGGCCAGGGTCGCCATGTTCGGCTACGAGTCCTCCGACTACGAGTTCTTCATCAAAGAGTGGTACGAGTTCATCTCCACGCACGGTGGATTCGGCGCCCTCAGGTACGACTTCGCGGACTACAACGTCCCTTATCTGTACCTGATCACCGTGCTGACCTACCTGCCGATACCCGCACTCGTCGGCATCAAGATCATCTCAGTGGTGTTCGACCTGGCGCTGGCGTACTTCACCTACCGCATCGTCGCGCTGCGCCACAGCGGCAACCCGATACCGTCCCTGGCCGCCCTCATCGTGTTGTTCCTCCCCACCGTGGCCACCAACAGCGGGCTGTGGGGACAGGCCGACTCCATCTACGCCGTGTTCGGCCTTGGCGGCGTGTACTTCGTTCTGCGCAGGCGGCCGTGGCTGGCCGGCGTTTTCTTCGGTCTGTCGCTGGCCTTCAAGCTGCAGGCGGTCTTCCTGTTCCCGCTGCTTCTGGTGCTGGTGCTGAAGAAGTGGATGCCGTGGCGGGCGCTGCTGGCCGTGCCCGGAGTTGTCCTGCTGCTGGACGTCCCTGCGCTGCTGGCCGGAGCGCCCGTGGGGCAACTGCTGTCGGTGTACGTGCGGCAGACGAACGCGTATCCGGCGCTGTCCCTGAACGCGCCGTCGATCTACCAGTTCCTCCCGGCAGGCGCCGACGCCGCGGTGATCCGGCCCATCGGTGTCGCGGTGACCGGACTGGTGATCCTCGGGCTGTGCACCGGCGTACTGCTCAGCCGAGTGCAGCTGACGAACCCGAAGATCGTGCTGATGGGAGCGGCTTCGGCTGTCCTGGTGCCGTTTCTCCTGCCGTCGATGCACGAACGCTACTTCTACCTGGCCGAAGTGCTCACCGTGATCGCCGCGTGCTACCTGCCGCGCCGCCTCTGGTACGTGCCCGTCCTCGTCCAGGTGGCCTCGTTCCTCGCCTATCTCCACGTGCTGTTCCCGCCGGCGGACTCGACGCCTTTCGGGGAGCCGCCAGGAGGGACGGGCGACAGCCGGCCTCTGCCCGGCGACACCGGTCTTCCCACACCTGACGGACAACCAGTACCCGAGTCCGCAATGGACCAGATGTCGACCCAGTTCGCGCCCACGTGGGAGTTCCGGATCCTCGCCGGGCTCATGGCGATCGCGGTCGTATCCGTCCTGTGGGCGATGTTCCGCGAGTTCCGACGAGACTCAGAAGGAGTCAGCCGATGATCGTGGCAGCCGCCGACGAGCTGGGAGGTCTCGCCGGCCTCGCGGTGGATCTCATGAACAGTCTGGGTGGACCGGGCGCGGCCCTGCTGGTCGGCCTCGACAACATCTTCCCGCCGGTGCCGAGCGAACTGGTGCTGCCACTGGCCGGTTTCTCCGCGAGCCAGGGCACCATGAGCCTGTTCATGGCGCTGTTCTGGACCACCCTCGGCTCCGTTGTCGGTGCCCTGCTGACCTACTGGCTGGGAGCGTGGCTCGGCCGCGACCGGGTCCGCGCACTGATCGCTCGCACGCCGCTGATGAAACCGTCCGACTTCGACCGCACCGAGAAGTGGTTCCTCAGGCACGGCACGAAGGCGGTGTTCTTCGGCCGGATGGTGCCACTGTTCCGCAGCCTCATCTCCTTACCCGCTGGCGTGGAACGCATGCCGATGCGGCAGTTCCTGCCGCTGACCGCGCTGGGCAGCCTGATCTGGAACTCGGTCTTCGTCGTGGCCGGCTACCAGCTGGGCGCCAACTGGCGGCTCGTCGACGGTTACGCGGGCATTCTCCAGAACGTCGTCATCGCCGCGGTGGCCATCGCGATCGTGTTGTTCGTTATGGTCCGGGTGCGCGACCGCGTCAGGCGCAGTGGTCCGCGGTGAACCGCCAAGTGCCTGACCCGACGGAATATGGTTGTGTGCGCTTGTCTCCTGGCAGCTTGATGGCGCCTGTTGTGGCGCGGACGTGTGCGGTGCCGAACAGGGGCACGGACACCGTGGCGACGGCGTTGACCGGGACGATCACCGTGAGATCGAACGTGCAGGGCCTGCTGACCCATGACGACCTCACGGTGCCGCGAACCGTGTCGATCGACGCGGACAGGCGGGTGAGTCCGGCGGGGACCTGCGGAGCGATCGTGATCGACGCGTAGCCCGGTGAGGCCGGGGTGATGCCGCCGAGCCGGGTGTACAAGGTCGCGTTGATGCCGGCGAACATGGCGTGATCGTGAGTTTCCATGTTGGACTCGTAGGTCCACTGTTCCCAGGGCGTGGTGGCCCCGCGACTGATCTGGTAGCCGAATCCCGGATAGGTCGTCTGGCCGAGGATGGTCCTGGCCACGTCGATGCGGCCGGCCACGGCGAGCGCGTCGAGCAGGTAGCGCGTGCCGAAGATGCCGGTGTCCAGGTGCCCGTTGTCCTTGCCCAGGATCGTCTCGGCGAGGCGGGCACCGACGGCCGGGATCCGGTCGTCGGGGACCATGCCGAACGCCAGCGGAAGGATGCTGGTGGTCTGCCGCCCGCTGCCGTAGAAGGACCCTGTGGCGTCGAGGAAACGAGCGTTGAACGCTCGCGCGATCGACGACGACAGCTGCCGGAAGTGTGCGGCGTCCTCCTGCAGGCCAAGTGCCGCAGCCGCTTTGGCGACGTCAGAGGTTTGGCGGTAGGACAGCGCGGTGTTGACCAGTGATCGTTCGCTGAAACACTGGCCTGTGGTCGGGCTTCCCTGGCCGTTGCCGGCGTCCGGACCGTGGACCGGTGGGCACCAATCGCCGAATCCGCGGTCGTCCGGCCAGATGAGGTCCGGGTGGGTGGCCGCGTTGGCGTCGGCGAAGGACTTCATCGCGGGATAGTCCCTGGCGAGCAACGACTTGTCGCCGTACTGCTCGTACAGCGACCACGCCAGCGAGACCGAACCGCCGCCCATGTCGGGCTGCTGCGCGTTGTGGGCATCGTTGGGCAGCGCGGTTCCCGGCGGCAGGTCCAGCAGGTACTTGGCGTAGAAGCGTTCCATGCCGAACTCACGGATGGCTGCGGCGTGGTACGCCTGGACGTCCATGCCGGGAGGGGTGCGCTCGTCCCGGACGGGGGTGTCCGTGGGCAGGCTCATCGAGTTGTTCAGCATCGCCCACCGGTTGTTGCGCCAGATTCGGTTCAGCAGCGGGTCGGAGCTGTGGATGGTGCCCGTGGACGCGACGTCCGCGCGAGTGACCTGGGCAGTCACGCTGTCCAGATTCGGCGTTCCCGGGTAGCCGGTGACCTCGAGGTAGCGGAAACCGTGGTAGGTGAAGCGCGGCTCGTAGGTCTGCGCGCCCACAGAACCATCCAAAGTGTACGAGTCCGTGGCCGCCGCGTTCCGGTTCGTCGTCGTGTCCAGCAGTCCGTCCGCGCGAAGCTCTTCGGCTGTCCGCATGCGCACCGTCGTGCCGGCCGGTCCGGTGACTCGCAGCTTCGGCCACCCGGCGATGTTCTGGCCGAAGTCGTAGACGTGCACTCCGGGACGTGGCTGGGTGAGCGCCGTGGCCTTGAGCGTCTGCACCACACGGATCGGCGGCGCGTCGTTCGCGGTCAACACTGGGCTCGGGGCGGTCGTGGTGCGCACGGAGTGCCACCGGGAGTCGTCGAATCCCGGCCTGTCCCAGCCTTGTTGGCGCAGGCGGGCGTCGTAGCTCTCGCCGCCGTAGATGTCGTTGCTGGTAATGGGACCGTCCGACCACCGCCACGAACCATCGGTGGTGATCGTCGTGCGAGTGCCGTCGGCGAACGTCACGGCCAGCAGCACGATCGCCTGTTTCGTGCCCAGCCACCGGAAGCCGTACGGGTTGAACCGCTGGCCGTAGCCGTTGCCGAGCCACACACCCGCCGCGTTGGAGCCTTGCCGGAGCAGTGGGGTGACGTCGTAGGTGTCGTGGAGATTCCGTTTCTCATAGGGAGTGCTGGCGGGTGTCAGGACGTGGTCGCCGACCTTGCCGCCGTTGAGGTGCAGTTCGTAGAACCCGAGGCCGTAGACGTGCGCGCGGGCGCTGACCACCGGTCGGTCGAGGACGAACTCCTTGCGCAGCAACGGTGCGTCGGGCTCGGCCGCGAGCAGTGTCGGGTCGCGCGCGGCTCCAGACGGCCGTCGGTGATCGGCACGCCGGGGAACCGCGGATCGGGCGAGGCCGAGAAGTCGTCGGAGAACAGGACTTTTCCGGCCAGATCGCGTACGACGAGGTTGTCGTACTGAGCGATCTCGGGGACTCCCTGGCTGACCGATGACCGGAACCCGATCGTGCCCTGGCCCGGCATGTCCACGCTGCGGACGTCGACCTGGACTTCGTCGATCCAGGTGGTGATCGTGTCGGCTTGAGCCCGGATCCGGACGCGGTGGGGCGCGGCCACGTTGGACGGCGTCAGCACCGGGCTCAGATCCACCTCGCCGAGCAGCGAGTAGGAGCCTCGGGTCCTGGTGTGCGGCCGTAACAGCACCTTGCCGGGCGTGGTCACCGCGTTGATCTGCCACATGGCGAACGTGTCGGAATCCTTGGCGCGGAACAGAATGCTCGCGGCCCCGGACTTGATCGTCACGTCGGCCTCCACCGTGAGGTCCTGCCAGGTGTAGGCGTTTCCGGTGTCAGGAGTGACCCACTGTGCGCCCGCCCACCCGGCCGCCCCGAACAGGCCCGTCTCCCACCACGCCGTCCGCGCCGGGCTGGAGGGCCGTCCGTTCACGTCCCAGGTCTGAACAGTCCAGTAGTACCGGTGCGCGGGCATCAACTTCGGTCCGCCGTAAGGAATCGCGACCGAGTCGGCACTCGAGACCTTGCCGCTGTCCCACACGTCGGCACGTCTGCCGGCCAGGATCTCCGGCCTGCTCGCGACGAGGACACGATAGGCGGTCTGCCGGTCGCCTCGCTTGCCGGAGCGCAGCCGCCAGCTCAGGGCCGGGCGGGGATCGTCCACGGCCAGCGGGTTGGCGGTGTTTCCGACTCGCAGGTCGTGGACGGTGAGTCCGCTGGCGGCGAAGGCCGGCGTGAGCGCTGTCACCGGCAGTATCAGCAACTGGCAGAACACGAGAATGATCACAAGCCGGGCGGGTTTCGGGCAGCGTTGACCGAACATGCGTGCTCCGCTCTCGCGTAGGCGGAAACCTGTGTTGTGCCTTGCTTCGCCGGGCGCCCCCGGCCGCGATTGAAACGATTCAATCGGTCACGCTAGCGAGGTGGTCCATACCAGCGCAACGGCCATGTGGCCGATCGAGCCGGCTTTAACCATCAATTAGGTTGATACCATCGGGTACGGCATCCGCGATCGCCCTGACTGCTCGGTGATCGCGAGGTCATGTCCGTACGCATTGGCTTTGTCGTTGTGAGGCCAAGACTTCGAGGAGATTGCCGCTATGCCCTTGTTTCGACTGCCGGACGGACGCGACCTGGAGTACGAGATCTCCGGGCCGAGCACGGGACCTGCCGTGGTGTTCCATCACGGCATGCCGGGATCCGCGGTTCCGATGCCGACGGTGCTGGACTCGATCACCGAGCGAGGGTTCCGGGTGGTCACCTACTCACGGGCCGGGTACGGCGGCTCCGGTCCGGCACCTGGCCGATCTGTGGCCGATGCCGCGGCGGACTGCGTTTCTCTCCTCGCACACCTCGGCATCGCCAGGTACTTGACCGTCGGCTGGTCCACCGGCGGACCACACGCGCTGGCCCAGGCGGCACTTGCGCCGGACAGCGTCACCGGCGTCCTGAGCGTCGCCTCGTTCGCTCCGTTCGACGCTCCTGGTCTCGACTTCGTCGAGGGCATGGGCGCGCAGAACGTCGCACAGTTCGGCATTGCGGGACAAGGCGAAGCGGCGGTGCGCGGGCTCGTCGCGCAGATGGCCGCCGCGGTCAGGGACAACAGTCCTGCCGATGTCGTCGCCGGGCTGGCCTCACTGTTCTCGCCGGTGGACGCGGAGGTTCTTGAGGGCCGTTTCGGTGTCGAAAACGCGGCGAACATGGATTACGCGTTGGCCACTGGAGACGAGGGATGGGTGGAGGACCTGGTGGCCTTGACCAGTCCCTGGGGCGTCGACGTCACCGCGATCAAGGCCCAGGTCGAGCTGTGGCACGGTGCCGAGGATCGAATGGTCCCGCTGTCGCACGGACAGTGGCTGGCCGAGCACCTCCCTGCCGTGGCCCCGCATCTCGAAGCTGAGCACGGCCACGTCTCCATCGCGATCGGCAGCCTGGGGGACAAGCTCGACGCCCTCACGAAAGAGAAGTGACCTGCGCCCCGCCGTCCGTGAGGGAAAGCATCAATCGCGAGTCTCACGTTGGACTGCCGCCCGGACCGCAAGCGGGTGTGGGAGGTGCCTGGCTACGACCCGAACATCGCGAGGACCTCTTGATGATCTTCATGAGGGGGCCTTCATCAACGTCGCGGGCAGCACCTGGGGCGGTGATCGTTTCGAGCTGCGGACGGATCAAGGGTGCTACACCACGTGAGCTCACGGCACTCAACTGTTTTCGTTGCTGAAGTACGGCGAAGCTACTGTTTGAGTGTCATATGGCCTGTTTTGCTACGAAAACCTTGACTTGCGAGGGGGTCTGGCCAATGATTCGGCAATCCCAGCCTGGGTGACCTCAGACACATCGGAAAGGGCGCGCGCCATGACCCGAACCGCCTCCCCGGACGACAACAGTGCCTCGGCGGGACAGCTCAAACGCGGTGTTCTCGGCACAGGCGGCCTCGTCTTCATGGTCGTGGCGGCCGCCGCCCCGCTCACCGTCATGGCCGGCGTCGCACCGCTGGGGCTCATGATCGGTGGTGTCGGGGCGCCGCTCGCCTACCTCGCCGCCGGTGCGGTGCTGATCATCTTCGCGGTCGCGTTCACCCGCATGACCAGGTACGTCAGGGGTGGGGGCGCGTTCTACGCCTACATCGCGAAGGGGCTCGGCCGCGGCTGGGGGCTCGCGGCCGCGCTGCTGGCACTGGTCGCGTACAACACGCTGCAGATCGGGGTCTACGGCCTGTTCGCCGCGCAGACGGGGGCGACGCTGGCCGACGTCTTCGGGGTGAACGTCCCGTGGCCCGCCATCGCGCTCGTGGCCCTCGGCCTGGTGCTGGTGATCGGCTGGATGGGCATCGACGTCGGTGCGAAGGTGCTCGGCGTCCTGCTGGTGCTCGAGTCGGGCATCCTCGTGCTGCTGGCCGCCGGCATCCTCACGCGCGGTGGTGCGTCCGGTGTCGACCTGGCGTCCTTCAGCCCGTCCGCGGCTTTCACCCCCGGCATGGGTGGTGTGCTCGCCTTCGCCTTCGCCGCGTTCATGGGCTTCGAGTCCACCGCCCTCTACCGCCGGGAAACCCGCGACCCGGAACGCACCATCCCCCGCGCGACGTACTTCGCCGTCGGGTTCATGGCGCTGTTCTACAGCTTCATCGTCTGGACGGTGGTGATCGGGTTCGGCAGTGACAAGGTCGTCGGCGCGGCCTCCGAGAACGTCGCCGGGCTGTTTTTCGCGGCCACCGAGACCTACGTCGGGCCGTGGGCGGCCACGCTGATGCGCGTTCTCGTGATCTCCAGCGTCTACGCCTCGCAGATCGCGTTCCACAATGCCATCACCCGCTACACCCACTCCCTCGCCCAGGACGGCGTGCTGCCCGCCTGGATCGGCAGGGTCCATCCGCGCTACGGGTCGCCGTACCGGGCCAGCGTCGTGCAGACGGTCCTCGCGATGGTCGTGATCATCGGATTCGCGCTCGCCGGCGCCGACCCGGTCACCGGTCTCCTGCTGTGGGTGAACACGCCGGGTGTCATCGGCATCGTGGTGTTGCAGGCGCTCACCGCGGTCTCGTGCGCGGTGTACTTCCTGCGGCGCAACCGGGTGGCGAGCACACCGGCGGCGCTGACCGCGGCGGTCACGTCCGCCGTGCTGCTGGCCGTGGCGACCTACGTCCTGATCAGCAACGTCGGATTGCTCACCAACGCGCCGGCGGGTGTCAACGTCGTGCTGGTCGCCATCGTCCCAGCGACTCTGCTGGTGGGCGGTGTGTTCGCCGTCTGGCTGCGCAGCCGGCGGCCGGAGACCTATGCGCGCGTCGGTGAGGGTGCGGAACTCCCGACCACCCAGGAGGTGGCCGCGTGAACGCGGACCTCGTGCTGTGCGCCGACACGGTGCACACGCTGACCGTCGGCGCTCGCCCGGTGGAGGCGGTCGCGGTGAGCGGCGGAGTGATCAGCGCGGTCGGGACCAGGCGTGACGTGCGGGACTGGCGCGGTTCCGGCACCGAGGTCGTCGACCTCGGCCGGGCCGTGCTGACGCCGGGCCTGGTCGACGGCCACTTCCACCCGGTGGCGGGGCTGAGCCTGGCCGCGGACGTCGACCTGTCCGGTGTGCGCCACCCGGAGGAGGTCCACCGGCTGCTCGCCGAGGCTGCCGCGACCCGCGCCCCCGACGCCTGGGTACAGGCGTGGGGACTTGACCCGAACGTGTTCGGCGGCAGGCCGCTGGTGAGCGGCCTGATCGAGGACGCGGTGGGGGGCAGGCCCGCCTTCGTCAGGCTCTTCGACGCGCACTCGGCGCTCGCGACCCCGGCCGCGCTGCGCATCGCCGGGGTGGCCGGGCCCAGGGAGTTCGACCAGCGCTCGACGGTGGTCTGCGACGAGGACGGACGCCCGACCGGCCTGCTGCACGAGTCGGCGGCGATGCAGCTGGTGCTCGACCACGTCCCGGTGGAGCCGGTCGCGTACCGTGCGGGGAGGCTGCACGTGCTGCTCGCCGAGATGGCCGCCACCGGGCTCACCGGCGGCCACGTCATGGACCTGCTCGGCGACAGCCAGGACGTCCTCGCCGCCGCCGAGGATCTGGGTGACCTGCCGCTGCGACTGCGGTTCGCGCCCTGGTGCGATCCCGGCGTGGACGCCGACGGCATCGCCGAACTGATCGCGCTGCAGGGCCGCGGCGGCCGTCGCTGGCAGGTCGGCGCGGTCAAGTTCATGCTCGACGGCACGATCGACAACGGCACCGCCTGGCTGGAGACGCCCGACGCACTGGGGGAGTCGACGGCCGCCTTCTGGCCCGACGTCCACGACTACACGTCGGCCCTGCGCAAGCTTGCCGCCGCCGGCGTCCCGACCGCCACCCACGCCATCGGCGACGCCGCCGTGCGCCACGTCCTGCACGCCCTCGACGGTCTTGATCGGTCCGCTTCCACGCCGCACCGCATCGAGCACATCGAGACAATGCCGAGCGCGCTGATCGGCCGGTTCCGGCGGCAGGGCGTGGTGGCGAGCATGCAACCCACGCACTGCAGCCACTTCACCAAGGCCGACCACACCGACAACTGGTCGGTGCGGCTCGGAACCGAGCGGGCCGCCCGCGCCTGGCGCTGCCGCGACCTGCGCGACGCCGGAGTCCCCGTCGTCCTCGGCTCGGACTGGCCGGTCGCACCGTTCGACGCCCG